>JAUPKT010000279.1 GCA_030837305.1 Thermodesulfobacteriota bacterium | reverse complement strand
TGACGCCGTGCATGGAGATCTCCTCGTTTGCCCAGGGTTATCATCTTGTCCACAAGGCTTCTCACCGCTTTGGCACGTGCATCGGTGGTGACGATCAGCTCGTGTTCAAGGACTGAGGTAACCATATTCCTCAGCATAGCTTCTCGATGGGAAGTTCCCATACCCAATTTATATCGTGCTTTTCTATGGCGCATTGGTCAAATCTCCACTTATTCACTGGGGAAGTTTTCGGTTTCTACTCTCCTGCGCTCGAGTTCGGCCCGGGAAGGAAAGTCTGGGATTGGCATACCGAGATGCAGATCCATATCGGCGAGAATCTCTTTAATTTCATTGAGCGATTTGCGCCCAAAATTCTTCGTCTTAAGCATCTCAGATTCTGTTTTCTGAACAAGTTCCCCGATGAATTTAATGTCGGCGTTCTTGAGGCAGTTTGCCGAACGTACACTCAGTTCAAGCTCTGCAACACTCCGATAGAGGTTTTCGTTAATTTCAGGCTCTCTCTGGGGTTTCTCTTCCTCAATGGGTTTGTCCTGATCTTCGAAATTCTGGAATACCTGAAATTGTTCTCGCAAGATTTTCGCTGCGTGGGAAAGGGCATCCTCAGGCAAAACAGTTCCGTTGGTCCAGATTTCCATGGTCAATTTGTCATAATCGGTACGTCGGCCTACTCTCGCGTTGGTAATTTTGTAGCTCACTTTTCGTATTGGAGAGAAAACTGAGTCGAGGGCCAAGGTGCCTATGGGATCATCCTCAGACTTGTTAAATTCCGCGGGCACGTATCCCTTACCCCACGCCACGGTCATTGTCATGGAGAGTTTTCCTTCTTTTGACAATGTTGCGAGGATCTGGCCGGGGTTCACCACCTCTACCGTTTCGTCGGTTATGATATCTCCGGCTCTGACCTCGCCTTCACTAACCGCCTCTAAACGGAGTGTTTTGGAATTTACCGTTCGAAGCCTCAGATTCACCTTCTTCAGGTTGAGGATCAGATCGGTAACGTCTTCCTTCACTCCAGGAATCGTAGAAAACTCATGGAGAACGCCCTCTATCTTGACCTTTGTGAAGGCAGCCCCCTGAAGTGAGGAGAGTAACACTCGTCGTAGTGCATTACCCAAGGTGATGCCGAAGCCTCTTTCCAAAGGTGCGCAAGTAAATTTGCCATAAAATGGTGTATGTGTAGCTTCTTCAACCTCCATACGGTTGGGTCGCTGAAGCTCCGTCCAATTCCGTGCCATCAGGGTGTGCCCTGTATCGCTCATGGCTTCCCTCATTGCTTTCAACGCAGTGTTACTTCACGCAATCGATCCCATGCGTGATTGAAAGCGGCTGAGATATTTCTCATAAACTCCTTGGCAATGCCTCGTCGTCATTTGATCGGTCCGGACAACGAGACTCCATCCACGAAGAAATAACGGGGTTAATTCCTACTTCGAATAAAACTCAACAATAAGTTGCTCTCTAATGGTAGGCGGTAAGTCTTCACGAGCCGGCAAGGCCTTGATTACCCCCTTGAAATTGCTTACGTCAACCTCCACCCAAGCAGGTATGCCTCGTCTGGTGACGGTTTTGAGAGATTCTTCAATACTGTTGATGGTTCTACTCTTTTCATCCACTTCTATTACCATGCCCGCCTTGGTGCGAAAGGACGCAACATCCACTCTTCTGCCGTTGACGAGGAAGTGTCCATGATTTACCAATTGGCGTGCTTCCGACCGCGATGCGGCGAATCCCATGCGATAAACCATGTTGTCCAGTCTCGACTCCAGGAGTTGCAGGAGGTTTTCTCCGGTCACTCCCTTACGTTTTTCCGCAAGGTGCACGTAGTTTCTAAATTGCTTCTCGAGGATCCCGTAAATTCGCCTTACTTTTTGTTTTTCTCTCAACTGCACACCGTAATCGGTGTGCTTCGCCCGACTCTGACCGTGCTGCCCTGGGGGATAGTTGCGTCTCTCGACAGAACACTTATCCGTAAAGCATCTGTCCCCTTTCAAGAACAGCTTGGTCGTTTCCCTCCTACAAAACCTGCAAACCGATTCTCTATAACGTGCCAAGCCTGTCTCCTTTGTTTTCAGAAGCCTCAAACAGAGCGGTGGAACTCAGAGCTACACCCGCCTTCTTTTTGGTGGGCGACATCCGTTGTGCGGAATTGGCGTCACATCTTTGATCAACGTAATCTGGAAACCCGCTGCTTGCAGCGACCGAAGCGCGGCTTCTCTCCCTGCACCCGGGCCTTTAATGAGGACGTCTACACTCCTCATGCCTTGGTCCATGGCTTTTCTAGCAGCATCTTCCGCTGCCAACTGTGCTGCAAAAGGCGTAGACTTTCTCGACCCTTTGAATCCCTGGGTACCGGCCGAGGACCACGATACAACATTTCCTTCGATATCCGTGATGGTGATGATCGTATTGTTAAAGGTCGATTGAATATGGGCTACACCCCTTGGTATTATGCGTTTTTCTTTTTTCTTGCGGACTACGCGCCTTCTTGGCATTTACCTCTCCCTTTGCGCTGTCTCCCGTACCGGTGGCCTTGCCAAGATTCTAAGGCAATCAACACCTTGTAAACATGGCATTTTTCTCCCGTATCCGGGCGTTTTCCTATTTGCGTTTTCCTATTTGCATTTTTCTGGGACCTTTACGCGTCCTTGCGTTCGTGTGAGTCCGTTGACCATGCACCGGCAGCCCTCGGCGATGCCGCAATCCCCTGTAACAGCCGAGATCCATGAGACGCTTTATATTCATGTTTACGTCGCGTCTAAGATCTCCCTCAACCTTACAAGAATGGTCAATGACCTCACGAATTTTGGCCACATCTATTTCGGTGAGTTGGTCTGAATTCATGTCTGGATCCATACCAATCTCATTCATTATTTTCTTCGCTGTGGTCCTTCCAATCCCATAAATGTAGGTGAGCGCAATTTCCATGCGCTTATTTCTGGGAAGGTCAATACCTGCAATGCGCGCCACGGCGTTCCTCCTGGCGAAAAAACAATTAGGGTGCTGATGTGCTATCCTTGGCGTTGTTTATGCTTCGGATTTTCACAAATAACCCTTACTATGCCTTTTCTCTTTATTATTTTGCACTTATCGCAAATCTTCCTTACGGATGCCCTAACTTTCATGGGCGCCTCCCTGATCCCCACGTTCAGATCTTCAGCTAAGCACTTTCTCGATTGAGGCAAAGATCTGGTCAATGGGGCCGACTCCCTTAACTCGACGCAACAGACCTTGCGACTCGTAATAATCTATTAAAGGAGCCGTCTGTTTGTTATAGACCCCTAGTCGTTCTCTGATGACTTCCTCTTTGTCGTCATCTCTCTGGTAGAGGTCGGTTCCACATACATCGCACACACCCTCTTTCTTGGGCGCATTGAACATTACATGAAACATGGCCCCGCAGGCCGAGTTCTTGCAAGTTCTGCGTCCTGAAAGACGGGCCACCAACTCCTCATCCGGAACATCTACGAGAATGGCATGGTCGATGACCTTACTTTGTTTCTTCAAGATTTCACCCAAGGCCTGTGCCTGAGGCAATGTCCTTGGAAACCCATCCAACATGTACCCTTTCTCCAGATCCGGTTTGGCCAACCGCTCTTCGACGACTCCTATGACAACGTCATCGGGAACGAGTTCACCCTTGTCCATATACGTTTTCGCTTTAAGGCCCTTGGGCGTAGCTTCCTTTAGGGCGGCTCGGAAAATGTCTCCCGTGGAAATCTGAGGGATGCCGAGCTTATCAATGAGCTTTTTCGCCTGTGTGCCCTTGCCTGATCCAGGTCCTCCCAACAGTGCGATGATCATGATCCCTTCCATTCTTTCTTCGAGCAGAGTTTTTATCGTCTGCCCTTGATTCGGCCCGTACGGATGAAACCCTCGTAATGCCTCTGTATCATGTGGGTTTCAATCTGAGTCAGCGTATCCAACGCAACACCCACCACGATCAGGAGAGAGGTCCCACCGAAATAAAAGGGCGCATTAAAACGACCGATGAGAATTGAGGGCAACACACATACTGCTGATACGTATATAGCCCCTCCCAAAGTGATACGTGTTAAGACCTTGTCGATGTATTGGGCGGTTTTTTTCCCGGGCCTAATGCCCGGAATGTAACCACCATATTTTTTCATGTTATCGGCAACATCAACCGGATTGAAGGTCACTGCGGTGTAAAAGTAACAGAAGAACACAATGAGCACGACGTAAAGGAGTTCATATACTCCTGTGCCGGGCCTCAGATAATTCGTAACCTCCGTAACAATAGCCACCTGTGTAAATTGAGCTATGGTGGCTGGAAATATGATGAGTGACGATGCGAATATTGGGGGAATGACCCCTGCCGTGTTTACCTTGAGCGGAAGATGAGTGCTTTGCCCCCCGTACACCCGCCGTCCGACGACTCTCTTGGCATATTGTACAGGAATCCTGCGTTGGCCTCTTTCGACAAAGACGATCAGTGCGATCACGGCGATCATGATAACGAGTAGGAGCAGTAGGACAAGAAATCCCATGTCGCCCGTCTGAACAAGCTGTACGGTACTTCCCAGAGCTGATGGCATTCTTGCGACGATACCGGCAAAAATGATGAGGGATATTCCGTTCCCAATGCCATGCTCCGTTATTTGCTCACCTAGCCACATGATGAATGCCGTGCCCGCGGTCAACGTAATCATGGAGAGAACAACGAATGAAAATTTATTAATATGAACTAAGTTTTCGGTCTGGGCCAAACCAAAGCTTATGCCCATGCCTTGGATCAGAGAAAGCACCACCGTGCCGTATCTTGTATACTGGGTGATTTTCTTTCTTCCGGCTTCTCCCTCCTTAGATAGCCTTTCGAGGTGCGGGACGACAACCGTGAGAAGCTGCAGAATAATCGACGCACTGATATACGGCATGATCCCTAAAGAGAATACGGAAAAGTTCTCCAGTGCACCTCCTGTAAACATGTCTATGACACCAAAGAGCGTCTGCTGATATTTGCCGAAAAAGTCCTTGAGCGCTGCAGTATTGATACCCGGCGTAGGTATGTGGACCCCGATACGATACACCAAGAGCATGAGCAAGGTAAAAATCACCCTGCGTTTCAATTCCGGTATCTTAGCTATATTCCCGATGGAACCTATCACCGTGGGATTCTCCTACTGGTAGTGGTTACCGATTACTTCGTGAATACAGGTTGTCACTGCCTCTGGAATGGGAGGTTGAGTGAACCGGTATTCCTCATAATTCCGTAACTGTTCCGCCTGCAGCCTGTATTTTTTCCTTAGCCGCCCTACTAACTCTATTAAGCGTTACAGTGTACGGGGCTGCTACCTCTCCGTTGGACAACAGCTTTATCGGACCCCTTCTCTTAACGATACCCTTTTCTCTCAAGAGGTCTGCTGTAATAGCTATCGTAGGGTCTAATCCGGTCAGAGTTTTTATGTTGACCACGTTATATTTTATCCGGGTGGGGTTGTTGAATCCTCTTTTGGGCAGTCGCCTCTGCAAAGGCATTTGTCCACCCTCGAAACCAGGAGACACCGAGCCGCCCGAACGCGATTTCTGTCCTTTGTGACCCTTGCCACATGTTTTTCCCAAACCAGACGATTCGCCGCGTCCCAATCTGGTCCGCTTTTTCTTACCCGCCGGTGATATGAGGTTTGACAGATTCATTATCTTTCACCTTTGCTCGGGCTCAGTCTTTGATTTCCTCTACGTCAACGAGGTGATCCACTTTTCGGATCATACCGCGGACCTCCGGCGTATCGTTCAGGAAACGAAAGGAATTGATCTTTCTGAGCCCAAGCCCCTTTATCGTTTCCCTCTGAGCCTTTGTTGATTTTATGACGCTCTTTTTTAAGATTACTTTAAGCATCGGTAAGTGATTCATCTCCTGCATCGGTGTCATCCTCGGGCAACCCGAGTTTGCCCAGCTTCCGTGCTATCTGCTGGGGAGTCCGGAGGCCTGTGAGTCCATTGAAGGTGGCTTTTACGACATTATGGGGATTGTTGGTCCCTATGCATTTCGTCAGAATGTCGTGAACACCCACCGCCTCCATCACTGCCCTGACGGCTCCTCCCGCTATTACGCCCGTACCTGAACCTGCGGGTTTCAAAAGTACCTTGGCCGCGCCGTATTGTCCCGTAATTTCATGCGGGACCGTTCCATTGACTATCGGCACCTCAACCATTGAAGATCTTGCTTTTTCCACTCCCTTGCGGATGGCCTCCGGGACCTCGTTGGCCTTACCCAATCCAAAGCCCACCCTGCCTTGTCCGTCTCCAACGACCACCACAGCACTAAAGGAAAATCTTCTTCCACCTTTTACGACCTTGGCCACTCGACTGAGATGTACCACTCGGTCTTTTAATTCACCTTCCACATTTGACTCGGATCTACTCAGCAAAGAGTTCCTCCTCCTAGATACCTCAGAAAACTAGTCCACCCTCTCGTGCACCGTCCGCCAAGGCTTTAACCTTACCATGATAGAGATACGGGCCTCTGTCAAAGACGACCTGGGTAACATTGCGTTCCTTGGCAATGGCGGCGATTCGTCTTCCCACTTCTCGAGCAAGGTCCTTATTAAAAGGCTGTGTTGATTGCCTTCGAAAGTCCTTGTCGAGCGTGGAAGCCTGTGCCACCGTCACGCCATCTTTATCGTCTATGATTTGGGCGAAAATATTCCTGTTGGACCGAAATACCGACAGTCTTAATCTCCCACGCTGCTTCGCAATACTGTGACGGAGTCTCTTAGCCCTCTTCATTCTTGCTAGTATTTTATCTTTATCACCGGCCATAATCCCAATCCTCGTCAAAGTTCTATGCCAATCGAACTTCAGCCGTTCACATTACTTTGATCCTGCTTTACCGACCTTGCGGCGGATTTGCTCCCCAAGATAGCGAATCCCTTTGCCGCGATACGGTTCAGGTTTTCTCACTCGTCTAATACGAGCGGCCATTTCTCCGACGCCTTGTTTGTCAATGCCCCTCACGTGTATTATGGTGTTCTTTTCCACTTCCACCGACAGTCCTTCAGGCACGGCCATGACAACCGGGGTGGAATATCCGACGTTGAGGGTTAAGGTCTGTGTGTCGGCCTCTGCACGATAGCCGACTCCAACTATTTCCAAAGATTTCGTAAATCCGGCAGTAACTCCCGTAACCATATTTTGAATCAGAGTTCTGGTCAGCCCGTGCATGGAACGGCATTTTCTATGTTGGCTCACCGCAGCCACTTTGAGATGAGATGAATCCAATTCCAGTTGTACCCAATCGGAGATTTCCAACGACAACTCTCCTTTGGGCCCGTGCACAGTCAAGGTCGGGGGTAAGAAATCTATTTTGACTCCCTCAGGAATTGCTATGGGAGCTTTACCTATTCGGGACATTTGTTGTACTCCACATTTCCTCTGTTCACCAGATGCTGCAAAGCACCTCTCCTCCGATCCTACGACGCCTTGCTTCCTTGTCCGTCATGATGCCCTGGGAGGTCGAAAGGACGAGGATGCCGATTCCTCCATGACTCTTCATGGTGTGGTCTTGTCCGACGTACACTCTTCTGCCCGGCCGAGAAACTCGAGAAAGACCCTCTATAACGCACTGAGTTTCATCGTCAAACCGAAGAGTGAGCTTCAAGACCCCCTGCTTATTCTTGGCAGATCTGATGACCTTATATTTCTTTACATATCCTTCCTCTTTTAGGATCTGAGATATGCCGATCTTCAAGTTGGACGCAGGAACTGTCACCTGTTCTTTTCGTGCTTGTTTGGCATTTCGGATACGCGTCAGCATATCTGCTATCGGGTCGGTCATGCTCATGATGCATATCTCCTACCAGCTTGATTTGATCATGCCGGGAACGTTGCCTTTCAGCGCCTCATTTCTTAGGCAGATTCGACAGAGTTTGAATTTGCGATAGAAGGCTCTGGGCCGACCGCATATTTGGCACCTGTTGTAGACACGAACCCCAAATTTCTGAGGCTGGGCAGCCTTTACCATCAGTGATTTCTTGGCCACGCTCCCTCCTTAAAGGAGAAATGATTTACTTCCTGAAAGGCATTCCAAGGCTCTCGAGCAGATGTCGCGCCTCTTCGTCAGTCTTTGCGGAAGTGACCATCGTTATATTCATCCCTCTAATCTTGTCGATTTTGTCGTAATTGATTTCAGGGAAGATAATCTGTTCTTTGATACCCATGGAGAAGTTTCCTCGACCGTCAAAGCCCTTGGGATTCACGCCCCGAAAGTCTCTCACCCTCGGCAGAGCCACATTGATGAGCTTGTCGAGGAAGTGATACATGTTGTCGCGTCGCAAGGTTACTTTACAGCCGATTGTCATGCCTTCCCTCAACTTGAACGTTGCTATTGATTTCCTAGCCTTTCGCATGGTCGGCCATTGACCGGTTATCAACGCCACTTCCTGCTGAGCCGTCTCAAGAACCTTTGCATTTTGTATGGCCTCACCCAATCCCATATTGACAACTATTTTTTCGAGAACAGGCACTTGCATTGGATTGCCGTATTTAAACTGCTCGGTCAGTGCAGGTGCAACGAATTTCCGGTAATATTCTCTCAACCTTGAAGCCATCACATTATCCCTTTTACGAGTCCAATTGTTCGTCACATTTCTTACAGAAACGAACTCGATTACCGTCTTCTAGGATTCTCTTGCCCACGCGGGATTTTTTCGAACACTTGGGACAGATGACCATGAGTTTAGACAGGCTTATGGGTGCTTCTTTATCAATGATTCCACCTTGCTTTGATATCTGTCCTCCACCCCGTGTGTGACGTTTGATCACGTTGAGACGCTCTACCAATGCTGTGTCCTTGTCCCCAAAAACCTTGAGGACTTTGCCTTGACGCCCCTTATCCTTACCAGCGAGTATCTCTACCTTATCATTCTTCTTGATGCGCGACATCCTAAAGGACCTCCGGAGCCAGAGAGACTATTTTCATGAATTTTTTTGCCCTCAGCTCTCTTGCTACTGGACCAAAAATTCTCGTACCAATGGGTTCCATTTGATTGTTAATCAAGACGGCGGAATTGTCATCAAATCGGATATATGATCCGTCAGGCCTCCGAACAGCTCTTCTTGTCCGTACGACGACAGCTTTATGAACCTCGCCTTTCTTGACCTTTGAATTCGGTATGGCTTCTTTGACTGAAACTATCACAACATCTCCGACGCTGGCATACTTTCTTCTCGTGCCGCCTAAGATCTTAATACAGAAAAGCTCTTTCGCTCCGGAGTTATCAGCCACGTCCATCCGGGTTTGTTGTTGAATCATGAGGAACCTCCCGGAAGAGCAGCCTCCTTCACAACCTTTCTGACACGCCAATTCTTGTGGCGACTGAGAGGTCTTGTTTCAACGATCATAACTTCATCACCAATCCGGCAAACGTTTTGTTCATCGTGGGCCATGAATCGCTTTCTACGCCGAACGAATTTCTTATACACCGGATGCATGACTGTACGGCTGACTTCCACTACGACCGTTTTGTCCATCTTGTTGCTGATGACAACACCGGTACGGACTTTTCTTTGTTTCATCTTTTCAGAGGAGTTCGTCATTGAGACGCCTCCTTTTCTCTCATAATGGTTTTAACTCGGGCGATTTCTCGTCGGAGAAGTCTGAGGCGAGCTGTTTTTTCAAGTTGTCCAGTCGCATGTTTGAAGCGAAGCTTGAACTCCTCTTCACGAAATTCCTTTTCTTTTGCTGCTAATTCTTCAGCAGACAGATCCCTAAGTTCACGGGGCTTCATGTCAAGTCCTCACGAACAACAAATCGCGTCTTGATGGGTAGTTTGTGTGCGGCAAGGCGGAAAGCTTCCTTTGCGACGTCTACAGGAACCCCTTCCATCTCGTACATTATCTTCCCTGGGCGGACTACTGCCACCCACTCTTCCGGAGCTCCCTTACCTTTGCCCATTCTTGTTTCAGCAGGCTTTTTTGTTATGGGCTTGTCGGGGAACACCCTAATCCAGATTTTGCCGCCTCTTTTCACATGCCGCGTCATGGCGATTCGGGCAGCCTCTATCTGTCTCGCCGTAATCCAGCCCGGATCCATCGCCATTAAACCGTAATCACCAAAGGATACTTGGGTCCCTTTTAGAGGCCTTCCCGTCATTCGTCCCTTTTGTCTTTTCCGATATTTGACTTTCTTGGGTGCCAACATGTTAGTTTTCCCCTGCTCCGACCTGGACTATTTCACCCTTGAATATCCAGACCTTTATTCCGATGACCCCGTACGTCGTGGTGGCACGCGCAAAGCCGTAATCTATGTCGGCACGAAGTGTGTGAAGCGGCACTCGACCTTCGCGATACCATTCTCTGCGGGCCATTTCCGCTCCACCGAGACGCCCTGCTGTGGCGATTCGAATTCCCTTGGCCCCCGATTTCAGGGCACTCGTAACCGATTTCTTCATTGCCCTTCGGAATGCTATTCTCCGCTCCAACTGTTGCGCGACATTTTCTGCTACAAGTTGGGCATCGATTTCCGGCTTGCGAATCTCTTTAATGTCAACAATGATATCCTTTTGGGTTATCTTGAGAATTTCTCGCCTCAGTTTTTCTATTTCACTGCCTTTCGGTCCTATAACGACACCAGGTCGGGCTGTGTGGATTATGACTCGTATTTTCCCTGCCGCCCGTTCGATTTCGATTCGTGAAATGCTTGCCTGTGCCAATCTTTTCTTAAGGAACTCTCTGAGCTTGAGATCTTCTATGAGGAAATCACCATAATCTCTTTGTGAATACCATCGAGAATCCCATGTTCGATTGACACCGAGGCGAAATCCATGCGGATGCACCTTTTGTCCCAAGATAAGCCTCCTGACTACTGCTCCTAAGCCTTATGTCGAACGCTTGCACCGACATCCTCTGGCCGACGGAGATGATACCGATCTACAGCTCTTCTACAGCCACTCGTATGTGGCTTGTCCTCTTCCGAATTTTCGTGGCCCGACCCATTGCTCGGGGGCTCCACCTCTTGGCCGTTGGGCCTTCATCTACTGATATGTGGCTGACGTAGAGCCTGTCTTCGTCCACGCCTTTGGCTTGTGTGGCGTTGGAGAGAGCTGACTGGACCACTTTCTTAATAACTCCTGCGCCCTTCTTAGGGGTAAAAGTAAGCAATCCAAGCGCGTCTCCAACCGACATTCCCCTTATCAGATCCGCCACCAACCGCGCCTTACGCGCGGATATTCTCGCATGTCTCAGGGTTGCCTCAAATTCCATCACTTGCGCCCCTTCTTGGCTTTTCTGTCGCCCGCATGCCCATGAAACGTCCGAGTTGGAGAAAATTCACCGAGTTTGTGACCAACCATGTTTTCCGTCACAAAAACTGGAATGAATTTCTTTCCATTGTGAACGGCAAATGTCAGCCCAACCATATCAGGTATGACTGTGGACCGGCGAGACCATGTTTGTATGACCTTGCGGGATCCGGTCTCTTTCGCCTGATTGACCTTTTCCAAGACGTGATCGTCCACAAACGGACCTTTATGTATCGAACGGGGCATGAACTTCACTTCCTCCGTTTTACTATGAGTTTGTCAGAAGATTTTGAACCCTTGCGTGTCTTGTATCCTTTGGTGGGGACTCCCCACGGTGTGACAGGATGTCGACCGCCTGATGTCTTGCCCTCACCGCCGCCATGGGGATGGTCCACAGGGTTCATGACGACTCCTCGTACCTTCGGCCTGCGTCCCAGCAACCTCATTCTTCCAGCCTTCCCCAACGATACTTTCTCATGATCAAGGTTGCCTATCTGACCAACGGTGGCCCGGCACCTATCCAGGACCATGCGGACTTCTCCGCTTGGGAGCTTAACCTGCACATATCCCTTTTCTTTGGCCATTAACTGACCATAGCCCCCTGCCGACCTTATCATCTGACCGCCTTTGCCGATTTTCAGTTCGAGGTTGTGAATCATCGTTCCCAGTGGGACGTTTTTCAGCGGGAGGCAGTTACCCGGCTTGATGTCAACCTTGTCTCCGGCAACGACCGTTTCACCTACTTGGAGTCCATGCGGCCAGAGAATGTACCGTTTGTCACCATCTGCGTAGTGTATGAGGGCGAGGCGAGCGCTTCGATTTGGATCATATTCGACGCTTTGCACTGTGCCCGGGACATCTTGTTTGTCTCTCTTGAAATCAATGATGCGGTATCTTCTCTTGTGACCTCCACCTCTGTGCCGCACGGTAATACGGCCATAATTGTTTCGGCCACCTTTCTTGGTTACGCCTGTAACCAAAGACCTCACGGGTTCATCTGTCGTGATTTCTTCAAAGGTTAGACTAGTCTTGAACCTTATTCCGGGTGATGTCGGTTTGAATTTCTTGATAGCCATATCGTTATCCTCAAGGGCCGAGACGAATCGGGACCAAAGGCAAAACATTTAGTTCCGACAGAAATCTATACGCCTTCAAAATAGTCGACCCGATCTCCTTCTTTCAGAGTGACAATCGCTTTCTTCCAGTTCTTGCGACGACCTACGAACTTTCCCAGTCTTTTTCGCTTACCAAGGCGGTTTTGAGTCTGGACGGACAAGACCTTTACCTTGAAGAGTTTTTCTATTGCTTTCTTGATCTCAGACTTGTTGGAACGGCTATCAACCTCAAAGAGAAGCTGATTGTTCTCGTCTCTGAGTATCGTACCCTTTTCCGTCACTATGGGCCGCCGGATTATGCCGTATTCTTCCATGTCAGCCCAGCCTTTCATGCAGCTTAGGGATTGCGTCTTGCAATAATACCAGCTTCTCGAACCTCAAGATGTCGTAGACGTTCAAGCCCTGCACCGGCAGGACCAGTACGCGATGCAAATTTCGGGACGATCTCGAGAGCACCTCATCTTTATCCGGCGTGACAAACAGAATTTTTTGCCCTTCCAAGCCCAAGGCCTTCAAAGGTTCCAAGAACAATTTTGTCTTTGGTTCGTTCAATGCGATCTTGTCGACAACTGTGAGCATTTCTTCTTGGAATCGGGATGTCAGAACACTCTTTATCGCTGCTTTCCTCACCTTTTTCGGAAGTGCAAATGCATATGACCTCGGTTTTGGGCCAAAAACAGTTCCGCCTCCTGTCCACAGTGGGGATCTATTTGTTCCTGCTCGTGCTCTACCCGTACCTTTTTGGCGCCAGGGTTTCTTGCCGCCGCCTCTAATTTGACCCCGCGTTTTCGTGGAGGCGGTGCCCGCTCTTCTCTTGGCTAATTGCCACACAACAACCTGCTGCACGAGGTCTTCATGTATTTCGGCACCAAAAATGCTGTCTTCCAACTCAATAGTATCGACTTTAACGCCTTCTTGGTTGAGAACGTCTACCGATGCCATTATTGTTTCCTTATTACTAGAATGGAACCCCTTGCGCCTGGAACAGGGCCCTTGAGAAAAATGAGATTTTCCTCCGGCCTCACTTCAAGTACTTGCACGCTCGGTGCTGTCACCTGTCGTCCACCCATCCGGCCGGGCATTTTCCTGCCTTTAAAAACACGAGATGGCCAAGCACATTGTCCTATCGAACCCGGGATACGGTGTGACCGGGAGCCGTGAGTTTCTTTACCACCACCAAAATTCCATTTCTTCATGACACCCGCAAAACCTTTACCTTTACTCGTGCCGACCACTTTTACGGTTTCTCCGGGGGCGAAAATATCAGTGCGAATTTCTTGTCCTATCTCCAGGCCCTCTATATCTTCTGCTTCAAATTCTCGTAAGATTGAAAACAGAGGAGTTCCTGCTTTCCTGAACTGACCTGCTTTCGGCTTAGACAGTTTGTTTTCTCTTGCCGGCCCAAATCCCACCTGAACTCGCGACTGGTCTTTCTTGCGCACAACAGTGCACGGGCCGGCTTCAACCACCGTCACGCCCACAGCTTGCCCAGATTCATCGAAAATCTGTACCATCCCGAGTTTTTTTCCGACCATTCCCTGAATCATTATGTGCTCCTCGAACTCAACCCCAAGGATTTTAAGCCTTTATTTCCACGTCCACCCCAGGGGACAGGTCCAGTTTCATGAGCGCGTCAAGGGTGTGTTGAGTTGGTTCCACTATGTCAAGCAGTCTCTTGTGAACACGGATTTCAAATTGTTCCCTGGATTTCTTGTCAATGTGCGGTGATCGCAACACGCAGTACTTGTGTATACGTGTCGGGAGGGGTATTGGTCCTGCAACCTTGGCCCCTGTGCGCCACGCCGTCTCGACTATTTCTGCTGCCGACTGATCCAGTAGTTTGTGATCATAGGCTTTTAGTCTTATCCTTATCTTGAGAGTATGCATGTCCATAGTCTTCAACCTCACACAACCTTTACAATTCTCCTCAGGAACTTATTCCAATATTTCGGAGACGACACCTGCGCCGACGGTTCGTCCACCTTCTCGTATGGCAAACCGTAGCTCTTTCTCCATGGCGATGGGGGTGATCAGCTTGCCCTCCAAGGACACATT
>JAUPKT010000278.1 GCA_030837305.1 Thermodesulfobacteriota bacterium | reverse complement strand
TTAGAATGACGCCGCCGATGCACAGACCAGATTCCATGAGGCGGCATCCCAAGACCATGGCGGAAGCCGTCCTCGTCACTTTGGTTGCATCAATTATCAACAAGACGGGGGCATCGAGAATACGTGCCAAGTCCGCTGTGCTGTATGTTACCCGTGCGTCGACTCCATCAAATAATCCGCGATTCCCCTCGACCACGGCGACCTGTCTCCCCATGGTGTTAATCTCGAATGAAGATCTGATAACGGAGACATCGAACAGATAGCGATCCAGGTTGAAGCAGCGCCCATCGGCTGCCAAACCAAGCCACGCAGCGTCTATATAATCCGGCCCTTTCTTGAAGGCGGCAACTCTGTACCCCCTGTTCTTCAGAGCTGCGATGATACCAATTGAGATAAGGGTCTTACCTGCTCCCCCTTTGAGAGCGGCAGTTACTATTCTAGGAATATAGTATGTCGAGTTCATCTCACGGACGAGCCTTCGTTTGTCCTGAAGTTTCTTGTCCCACCATGAGAACCACAGGAATTTTACTGAGCAGGAAGCTATCACATTTTCCTGCTCCAGGAAATGGGATCGCTGCATTGTTGCAAGGCTGTCTAGGAGCACCACAGGCAGCACATTGGGCAAGCGCAGGAAAATTCCTTGACACCGGAACAGATCTTCGTACTATTGGTCCATTCTGACGCATTTACCATGGGGAAATCTGCTGAGACAAGAGATCTGCGATTTTGTGCATACCTTCTCAGGCGGCCGCTGCCGTCCGAGGGAGACATAGTCGCACTATCAATCTGTCTCATGCGGTTTCAATACCGTATATTCAGAGATGGGAGGTTCATTCATGGCTGATTATTACATCAATATTTTATTGGACGACGAGAAACAGAAAAAGATCGAGGGCGTGGGACTTGCGGGAGAGATTAAGGAGATCGAGGGGAAAAAAGCCATTCAGGTCCCCGTCAGCGCAAAAGAGCATAAGAAACTCACCAAAAGTTTCCCCGATCTGGCGTTTGACGCTTCCAATGCTTCTATTCTTCCTGCGGCAGCAGAGCAGACCTTGCTGGACATTATCGTCAGTACAAAAAGCACCGATGTCATGAAGGTTGCCATTCTCAAACTGTACAATCCGTTAGCCGGAAAGGATCTGAGGACCAAGACCTTCTAGCAACCTTAATTCTTGGACATGTTGGGGCTTTCATACGGGACCCCATGATTGGAAGACGGGAACGGGCGGTTCAGAGTTGCTTCCACCAGCACCTCCTGGGGAAAGTCTGGGCGACGCCCGATTCGTTGAGCGTTGTGAGTTGAACAAGGCAAAGGAACGCTTTGCTTGAATGTGTTAGTCCAGCATTGTGCGCAGAGCCCGAAAAACTTGGAACACATGCTCTGCGCTATTGTGCTGGATGATCTGCAGGTCTGGTGCACCTGGATCATATGAGTCAATGACGCATGTAAAGATGTCAGCCAAGTGATCCGGGGCAAGCGTCTTCAAACGTACTACTATTTCCTCAAAAAGTGGTTTTGAGACCCGCCCTTCTTGCAACTGTGCTCTCAGTCCGCTGACAAAGCCAAGGATGGTGTCTTCGACACTATGAGGTGGACCCCACAGTATGTCCCCGATTCCGTCGCTTCTGTCCAATCTCATTCGCAGAGTTAGGTTTGCCAAGAACAGAGTCACGGCATCATACGGAGAGACCTCACTGGAATGCCGGACCATGAGCCGTGGGGCATATTGCCTCGTTGCGATCAACCTTACATCGACCTTATTTTCCGTCCTTGACACAACGAAATCGCCCGCTGCATGATGCCACGGGTATATTTCCCGATACGTCACGACATCATAATAGTACGTCAAAATGTGCGCGGCCCTGGCATATATTTGTCGTAGTTCTATTTCGCTCAGCCGCGAGATTCGATGTTGAGATTCCCACAACTTGGGTTGGATCTCACCGGACATGGGATTCAGGGCCAGGTGGAATTCGTGATAGCCGTCAAGCCACTCGGTTACGAACATTCTTGCGGGATGGTTTGGAGATGTCTGTCTGGACACCGACTGTGTATCGCAAAAGAAGACCGATGGCACGAATTTCTGTTGGAAGTGCCTCCCGAGGAATTGCATGGCACCGAACTCTGCATCGATACGCATGAGTCCCCTGGTCGTCATGGCCACGTTCACCCCAAAGCAGGAGGTTGCCTGCTGTGCTACCGCGATTATCCTGGCAGGATGATAGTCGCTGCCGGACTTTTCTGCCAGTATTTGGACCCTTTGAATGGTGGGTACGGCGGTGCCGTGGATTTCGGCGACGGCGTGCCTCAGATTGTCCAAGTTTGTAATGATGAAGTTTTCAATGACATGGAAGTACGATTCCATGGTGATATCGGTTTTGGCCGTCTGGCAAGAGAGAGGCCTCGCAATGGGGAGGATTTCTTTCAGCAGCTCGGGGGGACAGACCACTGATCCATGGATTCCAGGAACCATGTAGGTGAAGACGATTTTGTCCGGCTCATTTTCGATTTTCCCACGCATATTCTTTGACGTATCTCACAACTCCTTCGGCACGGCAACGTGAATGAAGCCTTGATGAAAACAATCGTGAGACAGGCATCACGTTCACGCGAATGCGGACGAGTAATTTCACCCTGTGCACATCTCGAAGGGTTGCTCAATCATGGGAAGTAATCCTGCATGGAGAGCCATATATCATTTATTTGGTCGTTCTCGCATCATCATGAGCTGTTTTTGCCAAGACGTGTTTGGAGAGAAAGGGTAGACTCGCTGCAAACGCCCATATGCGTATGCTGTTATTTATCTTAAATCTCGTGTTTTTTTTCTTGACTTGACAAGACATGTTGCTTTAGATTTGGTGAATCTTTTTTTTCGGTGAGCTGAACTAATCTAGTTCACTGAACTCGCCAAGAAAAATACGGCACCGTTGGAGTTCCCAGGCCAAGTCAAAGGGGTTGTGGCTTGTACAGGGGACGCGTTATTTTTTCGGTGCTAATCGATGAAGAAAGTTTGAACAATTCCTGATGAAAAACCCTAAGTCGAGAGGAGGAACCGTTTATGGGCAAACACAAGACCCCCATGCTTGATGAATTGGAAAATGGACCGTGGCCGAGCTTCGTGTCCGATATCAAGCAGCAGGCGGACAAAGGCAACCAGATTTTGAAAGAAGCTCCCGATGATCTGCTGGGCATACTGGAGCTATCCTTTGAAGACAAAGTTACTCACTGGAAACACGGCGGTATCGTGGGCGTTTTCGGCTACGGCGGAGGAATCATCGGTCGGTACTGCGACCAGCCCCAAATGTTTCCCGGTGTGGCCCACTTTCACACTGTTCGAGTAAACCAGCCTTCGAGCAAATATTACACCACCAAGTTCCTCCGAGAGCTGATGGAGTTGTGGGAGAGGCACGGAAGTGGTCTTACCAACATGCACGGTTCCACGGGTGACATCGTTTTCCTGGGAACAACAACCGACCATCTTGAGCCATTGTTTTATGACATGACTCACGAATTGAATCAGGACCTCGGGGGTTCCGGTTCGAATCTTCGCACGCCATCGTGCTGTCTTGGCAAGTCACGATGTCAGTACGCCTGTTACGATACTCAGGAAGTTTCCTACCAGATGACCATGGAATATCAGGATGAGTTGCACAGGCCGGCCTTCCCCTACAAATTCAAATTCAAGTTCGATGGATGCCCCAACGGCTGCGTGGCATCAATAGCACGTTCCGACATGAGTGTCATCGGCACATGGCGAGATGATATCCGCATGAACCAGAGCGCGGTCAAGGCCTACGTTGGCGGGGAAATAGCACCAAATGCAGGAGCACATTCAGGCCGGGACTGGGGCAAGTTTGACATAATCAAGGAAGTTATCAACCTTTGTCCAACCGGGTGCATGAGTTGGGACGGTCAGAAGTTGGAGATTAACAATCGTGAATGTACCCGTTGCATGCACTGCCTCAACGTCATGCCCCAAGCTTTAAGAATTGGTCAAGAAACGGGCGCTTCGGTACTCTTTGGCGCAAAGGCTCCGATCCTTGAGGGAGCCCAGATGTCGACCTTGACGGTTCCCTTCATGCCCATGGAACCACCTTTCGATGAGCTGAAAGAGCTTATTGAGAAGGTATGGGACTGGTGGATGGAAGAAGGCAAGAACCGTGAGCGGCTCGGCGAACTGATTCAACGCAAGAGCTGGCAGGAATTCCTGAAGGTCACTGAACTCGATCCTGATCCCAGGATGGTTGATGAGCCCAGGTCCAACCCCTACATTTTCTGGAGGGAAGACGAGGTTGAGGGCGGCTGGACACGTGACATCGAAGCTTTCCGTAAGAAACACCTGAGGTAGTAGGAGGACAAAAAAATGCCTTACGATCCAAGCAATCCCCTAGTCGATAGGCTTACCGATTTAGGTCCCAGATATTATAAGGAGTTCCTGTCTCCCATCATCGAGAAGAATTTCGGCAAGTGGTTGTATCACGACATAATCGAACCGGGCGTGCTGAAACACGTATCAGAGACGGGCGACGAAGTGTATACCGTGCGAGTTGGCGGATGCCGTCTTATGAGCGTTGAGCACATCAAGGAAATTTGTGAGATAGCCGACAAACACTGCGATGGATACCTGCGTTTCACGACGAGAAACAACATCGAGTTCATGGTGGACAGCAAGGCCAAGGTAAAGCCCCTCATGGATGACTTGAAGAGCCGTAAGTTTGCAAAGGGCTCCAACAAGTTCCCCATCGGCGGTACCGGCGCAGGCGTGACAAACATCGTACACACCCAGGGATGGGCACATTGCCACACACCGGCCATCGATGCTTCGGGCGTGGTTAAGGCAGTGATGGACGGTATTTATGATTACTTCGGAAGCATGACACTGCCGGCTCCTGTCAGGGTGTCTCTTGCTTGTTGTCTCAACATGTGCGGAGCGGTTCACTGTTCCGACATCGCAATTCTTGGGATCCACCGCAAGCCGCCAATGATAGATGCAGAGTGGATTGACAAACTTTGCGAACTTCCCCTCGCCATTGCAGCATGCCCCACCGCGGCAATCAAGCCGGCAAAGACCGCGAGCGGGTTAAAATCGCTTGAGGTGAATGCGGAACGGTGCATGTTCTGCGGCAATTGTTACACCATGTGCGCAGCAATGCCACTTGCAGACGATGTGGGCAGCGGCGTGGCCATTCTCGTTGGTGGAAAGCTCTCTAAGCGACTGAGCAAGCCAAAGTTCTCCAAGGTTGTCATCCCGTTCATACCGAACGAGCCTCCTCGCTGGCCGTCAACGGTGGATGCAGTGAAGAATATACTCGAGGTGTACAACAAAGACGCGAGAAAGTATGAGAGACTTGGTGATTGGGCGGAGCGTATCGGTTGGGAGAGATTCTTCGAGAAAACCGAAATTCCGTTCACCCATCATTTGATCGACGACTATAGGTTTGCGTATACTACTTGGCGCCAGACAACACAATTTAAGTTCTAACCGACCAGGTCAGAAGGAGTTTGATCCATGACCGACGACGAAGTAAAACAAACAATACTTGAGGCGTTGAAAGCCAAATCAAAGAGCAAGACAAAGTTCTATTTGAAGGATTTCTACGCAATGGTCCCAGACATGAAAAACCGTGATGTGAAGAACATTGTGAACAAAATGGTCCAGGAAGGGCACCTAGAATACTGGTCCAGCGGCAGCACCACCCTTATAGGACTGAAGGGTATGGGAAAGCAGCACGGTGAAGAAGACTAGATAATCCTGACTAAAGTCAGAATAGATCGGTTAACACAAGATAAAGAGGAGGCCTCCGGGTCTCCTCGTTTGTTCTGAGACGCTACAAACTCACGAGATTGCTTCGCTGCGCTCGCAATGACACAAGACGTTCTTCTGTCATTGCGAGGAGCCTTGGGCGACGTGGCAATCTCAGTTCTGTGAATTATGCCGAACCATCGTCTACGAAATCCGACGCACACGTTGTTCGGTCAAGTTCGTAATCTTTGGTCAGCAGCAGCGCATGCCAGGCCCCGTTTCTTTTTCGTGAGAAAAATCTTAACGGTGGGCGGGCGTATGAATCCAGGACCTGTTCAAACATCTCATCCGC
>JAUPKT010000277.1 GCA_030837305.1 Thermodesulfobacteriota bacterium | reverse complement strand
GGGAGTGTCGGCCGGTTAGGACAAGTGATTAATTCTCCAAAAAATTGCTCGAAATAAGGTTGCGTCAATTCGACTATCCATCCGTGGTCCTCGCCGGAATACCTACCAGGAGAGGTTTTTAGATCACCTCGTGTAGGAGCCGCTCCGTTGAAGACTGCGTCATACTGCTCACCCGGGTCCCACCAAAGATTGTATAGCGCGGGAAACGCGAGATTCAGTTTAGGTCCCAGCCAAGTGTCCTTGGCGGTGAACAAAAGCTTGAAGTTTGTCACTCGCAGGCCCCCGAGCGCCAAGTCCGTAACATAGAAAAAATTATCCCTAGTAGACGGCCCTTTCCCAAGAATATAGTCAGCATTCTCGACTCCATCAAAGACGATGTCCTTACCGTTATTGTCTTTCCAAATACGAGTCGGGGGTGTTCCACCGGCTAGTTTAACAAACGTCGGCCACCAGTCCATGTGGGACATAATATCGTTGGCCACTGTACCCGCCTTTATCCTGCCCGGCCACCACGCCATCGCTGGAACGCGATACCCTCCCTCGTAAGAACTGCCTTTCATGCCTCGAAATGGAGTATAACCAGCATCCGGCCATGCGTCGACCCAGGCCCCATTGTCTGTTGTCCAAACTACCAGAGTATTCTCTGAGATTCCTGCGTCACGCACAGCCTGCATTATCTGACCTGAGTTGTCATCCAGTTCCATCAAGGCGTCAAGATAGCGGCCGCCACCTGGTGATTTCCCCTTGAAGCGCGGAGATGGATTGTTAGGGTTGTGGACTTTCATGAAACAGACGTACATAAAGAAGGGCTTGTCATCCTTGGCGTGCTGTTTGATGTAATTGACCGCATCCTCGCGAATAACATCGTCAACAGTAGCCAAATCTTCATAGCCGAATTTTTGTTTTACAATTTTGGGAGGCTGGCCGGCCTTTCCTTCCCATTGATTCAAATCAATCTTTTTCCACGCTTCCATAAACTTCTTGTTGTTCACCGGAAAATCGGGCTGCAATGGAAGGTAGTCGTAAGCGTACACTCCGGCGTAGTATGGGAGCATGAAGCGCATCTCATCGAAACCGTGCTCAATCGGGAAAGTTTCCGGAGTATCCCCCAGGTGCCATTTGCCCCACTGGGCAGTCTGGTAACCGAGTTTTTTTAAGGCTTCAGCTATTGTGGGGTCCTCTTTTTTCAGACCATTGAGGTCTCCTGGCGCAAGAACAGTAGACAGTGCTGTCCTTATCGGAATCCGGCCAGTAATAAATGAAGCTCGGCCCGCTGTGCAGCTTGCCTGACCGTAATAGTTCGTAAACCGCGCTCCTTCCGACGCAATGCGGTCAAGATTCGGCGTTGAGCAACCTCGGTTCTCGCCACCACCATAACATCCCAAATCACCCCATCCTACATCGTCGGTCATAATTACTATAAAGTTTGGTTTTTTTTGTTGAGCCGCCGAAGAAACCGGCAAAGATAAGACTAGAGCCACCGTCACGCTAATTATTAACGCAAGCGAGAACTGTAGATGTTTCCAGTGCCACATCTTGACTACTCCTTTCAGAAGCGCCTTGAACGTTGACTTGCATGAATAGACTAATATCTTTTCCCCACAAACCCAATTTTTACCATAGTAGTCGCGGCGAAAGCCAGAAGATAGAAGCGCCCAAGGTAAGTCCGCCGGAATCTTTGTGCGGAAGGCGCTTCTACAGATTTAACCACGGCTTCCCCCGTATGATTTTGTTCGCCTTATGGATAAAAGCGGAAACGGTCAGAAGTTCAGAGTCATTCCCGAATAGCCTTGCTGCGTCTGGTTTCTGTAGACTTCGCTTAGGAGTAGTGTGGCTTGTTCGCCTGTACAGTGGCAGGGAACAATCAACTCCGGAGAAAATGACTTGAGTGAGGAGATTGTCCTTTCGAGGCGACGCTCATCCGCATTCAGCAGATGAAGACCGCCAATGATCGCTCGGACCCTCGAAATTCCTGTAAAGCGGCATATGTAATCAAGAGTATTTATAAGACCGGCGTGGCAGCAGCCCAAACAAATTATCAGGCCGGCGCCCGTGTTGATCCAAAGGGCCTGATCGTCGTCAATCCGATCAGGTCGAGCGCCTTTCTCATCCAGAAAAAAGGGACCCCCCGCATCTTCAAAATCCGAGTTACGTGGAATTGGACCGGTTATGCCCATCCCTTCGATAAACGTGACGGGTTCAGATGATACCCAGTGGATCTTGCTTTCCTGAATGCTGTTGATAGCGATGATTGATTCCCTTGGCATCTGAATGCAATGTGAGACTCCGTTTCGGATGACATATCGTGGTAGGACTGCGCCAGGATGGCAGTATATTTCCATTTGTTGAGATTGCCTAAAGACGTCGGATATTCCACCAGTGTGATCGTAATGTCCATGACTGAGAACTATTATATCGGTTTCTTTCAGGCTTACACCAAGTTCCCTGGCGTTTAAGGCTAAAGCCTGTCCCTTGCCCGTGTCAAAAAGAATGCGCTTATTGCCCAAACGTAACCACAATGAAAAACCGTGCTCGCTTACCAGTCCCTCCCCGGCCCTGTTATCGACTAAAACGGTTATTGATAAATTAGAATTCACCTGGTTCGTCTCC
>JAUPKT010000276.1 GCA_030837305.1 Thermodesulfobacteriota bacterium | reverse complement strand
TCCTGTCACCCGGCATTGAAGGCCATTGATACACCAGGGAAAGTAGTTCGGAGGCGCGAATGCCGAGGCGTCCTTGGGAGCGAACCCATTGAGGGTCACATAGTAGGGAGAGCCGGAGGTGAGTTTATGATTGGAGGCCGTGGTGAGCGACAGCGTAGTAGCCCCGGTGTACGCGGCTCTCGTGACAAACATGGCCGATGAGGTATCCCCCACTACATTACCCAGCGACACCACCCCACTCATGGACCGAGCCCGTGCGAGGTTCAGGGCCGATTTAAATTCTGTAAGAGCATTTTGGAATCGATAGATCTCGGTATTGGTAAAGTAGTACCTGAGACCGAAAATGGCGGTGAGCGCCACGATGGCTGCGACGACTATCAGTTCTGTGACGGTGAATCCCCGCAAATAAGCCTCACTTTACCGGGAATTATTGCCCTTCTTGACACAGGATACATCTTCGAGAAAACATGAGCAACAGCAAAAGTCCCCCTCAGTCTTTTGCAATCGGTCCCTCAATTTAAATGGGAGACAACTCTTGTTCAACAGCGCATTAGGGTCCCAAACCCTTCAGCGACAACCCCAGTCGCAGAGATATGTTTGCGATCAATGATTCGTCATGCCGGACTTGATCCGGCATCCAGGTTTTCTCATGGATTCCTGCTTCCGCAGGAATGACAGGAGCGTGGAGACGCAGACTGATATCGGTGATCACGAGCGAGAAACGTCTCATCCGCAATTCAAGTCTAATCGATCCATCTGAGAAACTCCCGTGTGCCCTCTCTGTCCGACCTGAATTCATTGATGGGAGACCCGGGATCAGGATGTCCCAATGCAAGGGACACGGTCACTATTTTTGATTCCGGAATGTTCAGCATGTCCTTGATGTCGTCTGCATAGGCGGTAACCAGCCCGATCGGACAAGAAGACAAACCGTGACCTGCTGCCGCAAGCACGAGATATGCCAAGAATGAGCCTATGTCGATGAACCGCTCCGCAGGAAAGGACTCATCGATGCAGAGGAACGCGGCCGCCGGCGCTCCGAAAAAGCAAAGACTCCCCTCGTTCACGAACGTTTTGAAATCAATGCCCATCCGTTCCGCCAACGGCGTCATGGCAAGGGCACATTCTCTACTGCGGTCCATGAATTTCTCCGAAAGATTCCGAGACGTGCCGGGTCCGCATGTCAATTGACGCTCTTTATAGGATCTCAGTAAGCGGCGCGAGAGTCTTTCGAGTTCCTCGCCGATGGCCAGATGAACTTCCCACGGCTGCATGTTGATGGCAGACGGAGCGTTTGACGCATCAGAAAAAACCTTCTCAAGAACATCCCGTGGAACCGGGTCTTTTTTGAAGGCCCTCACGCTCCTCCTTGTTCGCAATGCTTCGAGAAGCTCCATATCATTCCTCCTTCAAGAAGAATTCTAGATAGCCATGTCCAGCCGCGTCGGTTCACTTTTTTCGAGTAACCTGATATGAATTTCCAATAAATCATAGAGACCTTCCAGGTGCAAGGATGCCGATTTTCAAAAGACATTTTCTCTTGTTGATCCTTATTGCATTCCTTGGGATTCACGCTCATGGCGCAAACGGGTACCAGCAATTCGCTGACCTGTTTCGGGCCGGCCTTGATGCCGAAGATTCAGGCAATTTCGACGATGCGATTTCGAAATTCTCTGAGGCTCTGAAAATTTATCCTGATTCTGCAAGGGCGTGGACAAAAAGGGGAGAGATTCATTTGAGAAAAGGTGATGCTCAAGCCGCAATTAAGGATTTCACACAGGCAGTGAAGCTGGATCCCGCGTACAGTGAGGCGTTCTCGAGGCTTGGTTTTGCCTATAATGCGGTAAACGATTATGACAAAGCCATTGCTGTGCTTTCCGTAGCGGTCAAACTCGATCCATCATCGTCGGAGGCCTTTAATACGAGAGGTTTTGCGCTCAATGGGAAGAATGAGTATGCCGTGGCGGTCAAAGACTTCGACAAGGCAATCCTGCTCAACGGCAAAGACGCCCGATTCTACAATAACAGAGGTTTTGCACTCAACGGACTTCATCAGTACTCCAAAGCATTGCAGGATTTTAACAGGGCTATAGAACTCGATACATCGAATCCAATGTTTTACAATAACAGGGGGGTTGCGTACCTCAGGCTCAAGCAATTTGACAAGGCTCTGGAAGATTTTGACAAGGCCCTCAAATTAGACTCAAAGTTCGTGTCCGCGTATCACAACAAGGGCATGGCATTTAGTGGCAAGGGGAGACACGACAAAGCAGTCGAGGAATTCAGCAAGGTCATGGAGATGAATCCGGACTCCCCAGTCCTCTATAAGGACAGAGGAACGGCCCATCGACAACTGGGAGAATACGAACTGGCCCTCCAGGACCTGGAAAAATCCATAAGCCTCGACAACAAGTTTGCACCGGGCTATGCAGCCCTTGCTCTCTTGCGTGTGATGGCTCCTGATCCCCCCATAAAGAATACTGCCGTCGGTCTCCGGCTTGCAGAGCGGGCCGTTGCCCTCACCAACGAAAAGAGTCCGGACATGCTTGAGACTCTTGCCCAGGTCCAGCACGAACTTGATAGGCGCAGCGAAGCGGTTAAGACACTTCAAAAGGCCTTGGCATTAGATGCCTCTAATCAGAATTATCGCGACCTCTTTCAGAAATGGACCGGCCGACCCGTCGGGGACACTTCAACCGTTGCCAAAAAAAAACAGGGTCTCTTTGACAGTCTCTGGTAAAATTGCCCGAGCCCTGATCGCTGTTGGTCCTCTGGGTGCGGATCTCAATAGTTTTGCAGGAATAGCTTCAGTGGGTGCGTCGTCGAATTCTCACGAACGTTGGAAACAGCATATACCTATTCTCGAAAGTTCACATGAATTTGAAGGGTGTGCTTTGGGTGTCATTCCCGCGAAAGCGGGAATCCAGGAATTCTGGATACCGGATCACGTCCGGTATGACAAAGCCTCCGAGTCACTCTGTAGATCCCCAATTCTGGTAACGGCCCGTACCCGACGTCGGGATTCATCGCGGTGTGTTGCCCTGGCAGCCCCTGTTCCAACAGAACTACAGAGATCGGGTATATTATGCTTCTCATCCCAAATAAGGCTTTGTCATGCAGGCTAAGACGATGGACATTGCCCAGTACGTGAGCAGGCGCCTTGCCTTCGATGAGCCGCTCGGTCCCGAAGAGGCGGGGATCTTCAGGAGGCGCCTGGAAAAGAGCTTCTCTGTATTACCGCCTGATGTATTGGCCCTTTTCCTCTCCCAAAAAAGAGTTGTCACGTTCCAAGTTTCGAAGAATCCCGGATTCCCGGTGGGAATGCATACGGCAGTTCATGGCGGTCCGGACGAGAGATCTTACGAAGTGATCATGCTCCGAGAGCATCAGGAATGGTCGGAAGATTGTTTCATCGGAGGATTTCTTCGAGAACTGGGTCACGTCGTATGTCAAAAACCTCCGGATTCAGAGTGGCCAAGGACTCGGGGAGATCGCGCCCGGTTCAAGGAACAGTTGGAATACGTGGCTGATGCAGTCGTGTGGGAGTGGGGCCTCAGGCATTACAGTGTTTCCTATATACAAGCCACATTTCCGCAACATTGGGTAGAACGCATCGTTCAGAAAGTCTCCGAAATGGTCCTTCAAAGGGGTGAGTGGACCATGTAACTTTGAAAGCAAAGACGATGTTCCGCAAAGGGAGGAGGATCCCATGAAAGTACGCATCAGGATAGGAGCCCTGGAGGCTTTGGCAGAGCTTTCTGATTCCCCTGCCGCCCGGGAGATAGCTCACGCATTACCTTTAACGTGTTGTTTCAACACGTGGGGAGATGAGATTTACTTCCCTGTCCCCGTAGAAGTACCGTTGGATGAAACGGCCTGCGAGAGCGTCCAGTTGGGTGACCTGGGATACTGGCCCACCGGGAAAGCATTCTGTATCTTTTTTGGTCCCACTCCCATCAGTTCAGGATGCAAGATAATCCCGGCTTCGTCGGTGAACATCATCGGAAAAATCGTTTCAGATCCCCTGGCGTTCAAGGAAGTGATGCACGAGTCCAACGTGTTAGTAGAAAAGGTGTGACTTTTTCGGGCTTCCACAATCACAGAAAAATCGCTCATCGCTGAATGAATGAGGATGGTGCCATGTCTGATCGTTTGACATCTCCGGGAACCATTTTGAAAAGAATACGAGATATAAGACCGGTGGTACACAGTATCACGAATTATGTTGTCATGAACTCTACCGCAAACGCTCTCTTGGCGATGGGGGCTTCGCCCATAATGGCCCATGCGCCGGAAGAAATGGAAGATCTCTCGAAAATATCACACGCTCTGGTGATCAATATCGGCACATTGTCTTCGAGTTGGATTGCGTCCATGCACAAGGCCTGCCGCATCGCCAAGGAATCCGGCAAACCGATTATCTTGGATCCCGTAGGTGCGGGAGCCTCGAAACTGAGAACGCAAACCGCTCAGGATCTGGTTGCTCTGTACTCTCCCACTGTGGTTCGGGGCAACGCATCAGAGATCATGTCACTCTCGCCGGGCGGTGGATCCACCCGGGGTGTTGATGCCATGCACTCGGTTGACGATGCCGTTCAAGAAGCTCGCAGCCTTGCCGGTACCTTGGGAACCGTTGTCGCGGTCACCGGAGAGCGGGATCTTGTAACGGACGGTGCCCGATCGTTTTTCGTGTTTGGGGGCGACCCCATGATGGGATTGGTAACAGGGACCGGCTGTGCAGCGAGCGTCATTGTGGCTGCCTTTGTTTCCATCGAAAAGGATGCCGTAGCGGCCACAACCGCGGCCTTGGCTTTCTTTGGCCTTGCAGCCCAAAAGGCCGTCCCGAAAGCCCAGGGTCCCGGCTCCTTTTGG
>JAUPKT010000275.1 GCA_030837305.1 Thermodesulfobacteriota bacterium | reverse complement strand
CTTCGAATCCGGACCCGGCAGAGGGAAC
Source organism: Thermodesulfobacteriota bacterium (assembly GCA_030837305.1). GTDB lineage: Bacteria > Desulfobacterota > Desulfomonilia > Desulfomonilales > Desulfomonilaceae > JAUPKT01. Next base: position 3,082 of record JAUPKT010000275.1, on the reverse strand, counting down.
GTGGTAAAGAAAACAGTCCCTTACGCTTCTTTGAGTTTATGTTTGCTCTTTACGGTGGAGAGTTTCCGGAGTCTGAGGCTCCACGGGCAAGAGCCTGATTTTCTTGTCGAGATAATTGTCTCCTTATATTACTATTGACAAAGACTCGGTTCGGATTACTCTGTTTCCCTCAGCACACAAGAATTTCTTGGTGTTAGAACATCCCCTCGGACGGGGATTTATGCAAGAATCTCTCACTTTGTCCTGCTGTGGAGAACATACTGCCTGAAGTGGTCAGGGATTTTGTCCATAACTCATGATTCTTGAAAAACCAAATCAGTCAAATTCAAACCATTTAGCTAGAGTAACCCCCGTTCTCAGGCAACTCGTAGAGGAAAAGGATCTGCTGAGAGAGTTTGGGCCGGGGGAACAGATCATTCAACCAAGCAAATGGGGCGATCAGATAAGGCTTATTGTTTCAGGGCAGGCCAGTCTTGTTCTTCTGGACGATCATGGAGAGAAGATAGCCGTAGATGTACTCGGACCGGGTGACATCTTTGGGGAGGTGAATTTCTTTACCGGCAGTCCGTGGCCATCCGATTCGCTTCTCATAGCGGATGGACCGTGCGTAGTTGTCGAGATTCCACCGGAGGATTTCGAAAGATTGCTCGGTGAAGACAGGCATTTTGGCATTTCCTTGGTGAGAAACCTCACCAGAAAAGCCATTAAACTCCACAGGAGCATCTTCGATGGCAAGGTGAAACGCAGAGCGCTCCAGGCGATGATCAGCCGTGAAGACCATGTGTTCCCTGGGCATTTGGTCGGCGACTACATGCAAAAGAGATTCGCGAAGCAGATCGAGGAGCTTGCTCAGACTGAAGGACCTGTGCTCCTGGTTGGGGAGACCGGAGTGGGAAAAGAGGGCATAGCCCACGCTTTGTATCGAGCTGGTCATCATTTCAAAGAGGTGTTTCTCCTCGTGGATCTATTGGGTTCCTCCCCCAACGACACCGTCGATACGATCGAAGCCACTGGGTCGGAGAGTGAAAATGAACTGACCGAGAGCCAAATGAAACTTTTTTTTGGCTCAGAAGAACCGGCCAAGGACGGTGGCACAAAAGAGATTCCCGGCTATTTTCAGTTGGCCGACGAGGGGACTTTATTAATACGCGGTGTCGACAAACTCACCCCGGTGATGCAGGTCAAGATACTCGAGGCCCTGGTTACTCAAACCTTTCGTAGGTGTGGTGGAGTGCGACTTCATAAGTCAAAGGTTCGAGTCATAGCAACCACGCGCCTAGACCCATCTGCAGTAACCTTGGAGGAGAACCCCCTACTTTATGCCCTCATGCAGGAGAGATGTATCATCATTCCCCCACTGCGAAAGAGACGCCGAGAGATACCGGTATTGGTAAATAGGTACCTCGACCGTTACACGAAAGAAACGGGACGAAAGATTGAGAAACTGCCTCGAGACACTTTGAAGGCCCTCCTGAGTTACCACTGGCCGGAAAATGACATGGAACTCTCGAACACCCTGAAGAGAGCCGTTCTCGTTTCCGTGGATGGGGTGATACTTCCCCAAGACATTTATTTTGATCTCCGGCGCATCGAAGAGAGGGGGAAGGTCAATCTCCTAAAGTTTGATCGTGTGAAACGGGCGTTGACAAGTCCCCACTTCCCCGCGGTTTTCCAGAGCGCTGCGACACCGTTTTTCTTTATTATACTTGCCTTCCTTTTTTTCGGACCAACCGATCCGGCCAAGAACCCTGCGGCGTTGTTTAGCTGGGCCCTGGGATGGCCCGTTCTCATAATCAGTGCTTTCTTTTTTGCACGATTCTGGTGTTCCGTATGCCCCATAGGGACCATTGGGAAATTGGCAAAGCGATTGTTCTCCTTGGATAAACCTTTCCCAGCGTTTCTCAAAGCGAGGAGTGACTTTGTTTTGGCGGGAGCGGTTCTCGTCATCATTTGGTTGGAAACAGCCACCGGTATAAGGAACTCACCTTTTAATCTTGGTCTCCTCCTTGTGGCCATGCTTGTATCTGCCATAGTAGTCGCGATGGTCTATGAGAGACAAACGTGGTGTCTCTATCTCTGCGGACTCGGCGGGATGGTGGGACTGTTCGCCAAGACTTCGATTATAGAATTGAGAGCCGACCGTAACGTCTGCATATCTCAGTGTGGAACCAACGACTGCTATTTGGGCAGTAGCGATTCGGAGGGCTGCCCTTTCGGACAAGCTGGTCCACGTTTGCACTCAAATCGCCTTTGCAAGCTCTGTGCGACGTGTGTCAAAAACTGCCCTTATGGAGCAATAAATCTCAACTTGAGGTTTCCGGGAAGAGAAATCTGGGAGGTTCGTCAACCCAGGACAGGAACAGCGTTTCTTGTCTTGGGCATGATCGGCGGTTTGATTAGTGAAATGTCAACCAAAACGGCTTGGTATGCATTTATTCTCGATCATGGTCCTCAATTCGAGGCTATCACATTTACGATCGTGTACATTTCAATAGTTTTGATGACAAACCTTGTGGTCATCATGGCCTCTTTCGTGTCATCCAAAGTGCTGCGGGAAGGATTGGCGGAAAATTACTCACGCTATGGGTTGGCCCTTCTGCCTCTTGCCCTCACGACATTCGGAGCATTTCACGTCTATTATCTGGTTCACCTGGGAGTTCACGTTGCGGCTCTATTGAGTCAAAACTTTAACCTGGACATTTTTCAGCGCCTGAGCGTCACAATGCCGGATGAGTTGACCGCCTTTGTTCAGAAATGCTTGATGTGGCTTGGGCTTGTTGGGTCGCTTGTAGTCTTCTACCGAATAGGACGGGAAAACTATAAGATGAACCTGAAAACGGTAGCTGGGTTGATGCCGCACGCCTTACTAGCTCTTGGAATTACAGTATTTGCAATTCATTCCATGATGGCATTTTTCTACGGGCAGTGAGATAATACCTTCTTAAAACAACGCTTAATAACACATCTGTAGAGTTCTAATGATATCTTGGGGGTCGAAACTCTCTAGGTCTTCAAGATGTGTGGGCTGTGAGGATTACATGGAGTCGCCGCGATCTCAACAAAGGCAGGTAACATCAGGGGT
>JAUPKT010000274.1 GCA_030837305.1 Thermodesulfobacteriota bacterium | reverse complement strand
GGGAGGAAGCAGGAAGGTAAACACCACGGTATAGCTGTCCGTGTAGAAACGATCAGGATGGAAATGTGACTCATGCCAATCTGTATGCAGAGAGGGAATGAACCCAGGGAGCCCGGTGAGCAGTCATAGCCGAATCAGCCTGTGATGCCTAGCGGTCACAGGCTGCAATTTTCTAATTGGACACGTCTCAATTTAAGATGGTATTGCCAAAAACGAGTGTGAGAGGTCTTTTACCGGCTTGGCGATGATATTTTGGTGGGCCGAACACAAAATTTTGCACAAAATCGGTTGACAAACTTCGTCAAGTTTGCTCATAATTAGCGGATACATATTTGGAGGTAACACCGATATGCCCACAATTAACCAGTTGGTGAGAAAAGGGCGAACTCTGGCTCGAAAGAAGACAACCGCCCCGGCCCTAACCAACTGCCCTCAACGACGCGGCGTCTGCGTGAGAGTTTATACGACTACTCCGAAGAAGCCCAACTCCGCGTTGAGGAAAGTGGCGAGGGTGCGTCTGACGAATGGGTACGAAGTTACCTCGTATATCCCTGGAATAGGTCACAACCTGCAGGAACACTCTGTTGTCCTTATCAGAGGAGGACGCGTCAAAGACCTTCCCGGTGTGAGGTATCACATCATCAGAGGGGCGCAAGATGCCTACGGCGTGCAGGACCGTAAGCAGGGAAGATCAAAATATGGAACGAAAAGGCCTAAGTAATCCTCTCCGGCCCTCCGCATGGCTCTTCTGCTCTTTACAGAGGTAAGAGTCGACATAACGCCGGAGGAATTCCGAATCTTAGAAAAGAGGATTTACCAGTTTAGGACTCGGGTAAACCGCCGTAAAGGTGGGACAGGTACAGAAAAAGATCGGCACTTTGCTTCGTCAACTGCTCAACGTTGACCCAGATCCTGGACCTGATCATCCCGAACGCTTCGCGGTAAAGCCTGTTCTAAGCTTACAGGGCCCAATCGTTCAAGAAAAGTGTCGCCGGGAGAATAAGAAATGCCCAGAAAAGGGAAAGTACCCAAGAGGGACGTCTTGTCGGATCCCAAATACCACAGCAAACTGGTCTCAAAATTTGTCCATGGGATCATGTGGGAAGGCAAGAAGTCAATTGCAGAGGCAATCCTCTACGACGCGTTCGATATAATTGCGATCAAAACAAAAGAGGATCCCTTGAAGGTCTTTGAGAAGGCGGTGGAAAATTCCAAGCCGGTGCTTGAGGTCAGATCACGGAGAGTAGGTGGCAGCACGTATCAGGTGCCGGTGGAAATTCGTCCTGAAAGGCGACAGGCCTTGGCTATTCGTTGGCTGATACAGTATTCACGAAGCAGAGGCGAGAAGAGCATGAAAGAGAAGCTGGCTGCGGAATTGCTCGACGCTGCTTCAAACAAGGGGAGTTCGGTCAAGAAAAAGGAAGACACCCATAAGATGGCCGAGGCCAACAAGGCCTTTGCCCATTACAGATGGTAGGGTTTCCTGAGAGACCGATTGCATGAATGAAGTAAACTTATCTCAAACGCGCAACATAGGTATTATGGCGCACATTGACGCAGGCAAGACAACGACCACGGAAAGGATCCTCTACTATACAGGGGTTTCCCATCGTATGGGCGAAGTGCATGATGGAAATGCAGTGATGGATTGGATGGCACAGGAGCAAGAACGTGGCATCACAATAACTTCTGCGGCCACAGCATGCACATGGAGAAGCCACAGAATCAATATAATTGATACCCCAGGGCATGTGGATTTCACCATAGAAGTAGAGCGAAGCTTGCGCGTTTTAGATGGAGCGGTGGCGATCTTTTGCGCAGTGGGTGGGGTGGAACCCCAATCAGAGACGGTATGGAAACAGGCAGACCGATATAAGATCCCCAGAATCGCATTCATCAACAAAATGGATCGTTCCGGAGCTGATTACCAAAGAGTCATAGAAATGATGAGGGCCAGACTAAAAACCAGTCCCGTCCTTCTCCAGATACCCCTGGGGAATGAGGACGGCTTCAGGGGTGTCATCGACATCCTGAAAATGAAGGCCCTCGTCTTCGACACGGATTCGCTTGGAATGAATTTTCGAGACACTGATATCCCGGAAAATCTCCTTCCACAGGCTTCAGCGGCAAGGGCAAGCATGCTGGAAAGCGTTTGTGATTACGACGATGAATTGCTCGAAATGTATCTCGAAGGCGGATCGGAAATCACCAACGAAAACATCGTACGAGCTATCCGAAAAGCAACATTGGAATTAAAAATTACTCCCGTTTTTCTGGGATCCGCATTCAAGAACAAAGGTGTACAACCATTGCTCGATGGTGTTGTTGACTATTTGCCGTCACCTCTCGACGTGCCACCGATAGTGGGCAAGAATCTAAACGGCAAGGCGGAAGAGCGGCCCATTGATGGCCCCACCTGTGCACTTGCCTTTAAGGTGATGAACGACCCATATACGGGGAACCTCACTTTCTTGCGGGTTTATTCCGGTAAGATTCAATCAGGAACCTCCGTGTACAATGCCGGTGTAGACAAGAAAGAGAGACTTGGTCGACTCGTCAAGATGCATTCGAATCAAAGAGAAGAGATTAAAGAAGCTTGTGCAGGCGATATCATTGCTGCGGTAGGCCTGAAGTTCACCAGGACCGGAGATACCCTGTCGGATGGCGATTATCCGCTTGTCCTTGAATCCATGGAAGTTCCGGAACCGGTAATATCAGTTGCTTTAAGCCCAAAGTCTCGCGATGATGCGGAAAAAATGTCCAGAGCCCTCGGTAGATTACTCAAGGAAGATCCGTCCATCAGGGTGAGATCAGACCAAGAAACGGGCGAGACCATTCTTTCAGGTATGGGCGAACTTCATCTTGAAATAGTAGTTGATAGACTTGTGAGAGAATTTCAGGTCGAGACTCTGGTCGGAGAACCTCAAGTGGCCTTTCGAGAGACCATAACGGCGTCTTCTGACTGCCATTACCGCCATGTAAAGCAAACAGGAGGCAAGGGTCAATTTGCCGAGGTTGTAATCAGAGTCGAGCCTTTGGATAGAGGATCCGGATTCGAATTCGTCGATTCTATTACGGGTGGCGCCATTCCCAAGGAATTCATCAAGCCCGTGGAAGAAGGAATTCGCAAGGCCATGGAAACGGGCCCGCTGGCTGGATATCCTGTTGTTGATGTAAGGGTCAAATTAAGGGACGGAAAATTCCACGAGGTTGATTCATCGGAAATGGCATTTAAAACCGCCGGATTTATGGCTTTTAGGGAGGCCGTAAAGAAGGCACGGAGCACGCTGCTCGAACCAATAATGGATGTAGAAGTAGTCACCCCCGGTGAGTTTCTCGGAGACGTGTTAGGAGATCTCACCGCACGTAGAGGAAAGATACTGGGCATGGAAAGTCGCTCTGGAATCCAAACAGTTGGAGTCCGAGTCCCCCTGGCGCGCATGTTTGGCTATGCCACGGACTTAAGGAGCCGCACTCAAGGAAGGGCCACTTTTACCATGAGATTTTCCCATTATGAACCGGCACCACACTCCGTTACGGAAAAGGTTGTCGCAGAGTTTAAACAATCTGGAGGAGCCCATGGGCAAGGCGAAGTTTGAGCGTACGAAGCCACACGTGAATGTGGGGACGATAGGTCACATCGACCATGGCAAGACGACGTTGACGGCTGCGATCACCCGGATATTGGCG
>JAUPKT010000273.1 GCA_030837305.1 Thermodesulfobacteriota bacterium | reverse complement strand
GAAGAGAACAGAATGAGGCTCTTGGCTTACTACTTGGACAACGGTTTCGTGAATGTTCAGGTGGGAGTTCCAGATGTTGACATACAGGGCAACAAGGTGAAGGTGACCTATCCGATTCGCGAGGGAGATCGATACCAGGTGCGGAAAATTGATGTCGAGGGAGATCTCCTGATCCCTAAGGAAGAGTTGCTCTCGGCTCTGCAGACGAAGCCAAAAACCTGGTTCAAGAGGTCCACGGTCGCGGAAGACATAAAGACCATCACCAAGCTGTACAACAATCGCGGATACGCTTATGCGGACGTCGAACCTCGACAGAAAATAAACGATCAATACAAGTTTTTGGACCTGACCTATAAAGTCAGTCAGGGCGACCAAGTGACCATAGAGAGGGTTGATATAGTCGGCAATGATCGCACCAGGGAAAAGGTTATTAGAAGGGGGCTCAGTATTTCAGAAGGGGACTTATACAATGCCGACAGTTTTGAGAATACGAAAGGCAACCTGGAGGCAATGGATTTTTTCGAGGCGGTGAGACTGAAGACTGCCCCGGGCTCAAAGCCTGACCAAATGGTGGTCACCGTCGAGGTCATTGAAAAGAAGACCGGCTCTCTTTCGGCAGGGCTTGGATACTCGTCCCAAGACGGTGCCATGGGTAACATCAATTTGAAAGAAAGAAACCTTTTCGGTCTTGGCATCGTGGCCAATGCCCGTTCCAACTTGTCAGGACGGAGGAATGATTTTGAGGGTTCCCTCAGTTATCCTTGGATGTTTGATTACCCATTGACCGGGAGTATTAGAGGCCACAAAGCACAGCAAAAGGAATCGTATTACATGAGGGACACTGATGGATTCAGTGTTCATCTCGGATACCCCATATACGGCTTGTGGTCCATGTCAACGGGCTTTTCTCGTGATTCCAATAAGCTAACAGGTTTTGAGCAGGTCTTTGCCCGGTCTGTGGTGGATTACTACAAGCAGTATGGCACTCAGGCTCAAAAATACATGAATATCTCCGAAAACGCTGTTTCCCTGAATTTCTCTCGTGACACGAGAAACAGCTCAGTTATTCCCACAGGTGGCAGTAAGATTTCCCTTGGTGGCCGTTTTTCGGGATTTGGCGGAGACGTGGCGTTTAACAGTTACTATTCGGAAGCGATGTATTACTACCCTATTTATTGGAGATTCGTGATGAAGGTTCGCGCCAATGCCTCAATGCTCCAGGAATCCGGCCTAGACCCCATACCATTTGATCGCAGGATCGTTTTAGGGGGCATCCAGAGCATCAGGGGATACAGACAGGGAGACATAGGCCCCAAGGACAAATATGGGAACATCATCGGAGGTGATCGTGCTTTTTTTGGAAACGTCGAATGCCTGTTTCCGTTGTTGGACCAGTTGAAACTCAACGGGGTAGCATTTTTTGATGCAGGGAACAGTTGGAATGTTTCGCAAAGTCCTTTGATGGCCGAGGTTAAAGCCGGAGCGGGCCTTGGGATACGCTGGATATCCCCAATGGGACCCATCAGGATAGAATATGGGTGGAAAATTAACCCTCAAAAAGGTGAAGAACCTGGTGCTGTAGCATTTGCCATGGGGCAGTTGTTCTGATAATCAATGTCCGACTAAAGGGCCCATCACCAATTGACCCGACGGACCCGAACGAATTCAGAGATCACAGCAAGAGAACATCTTAGTTATTGCATCAGAATCAGTATGATAGTGTATTTTTCTCAATAAGGAGTACAGATTATGAAAAAGGTCTTTATTGCTCTTGTCCTCAGCGTTGCGGCATTCCTCGTTGTCGCGTCTGTCCATGACTGCCTTGCGCAAACTGCCAAATTCGCTTTTGTGGATTTCCAGAAATTTGCCGCAAAGTCGAAGCGTGCACAAAACCAGCAACAGAAATTTGCACAAATGGTTGATGGCAAACGCGTTGCTCTGGAAAACAAAAAGAAGGAGATGGACACGCTCAACGAACAGCTTCAGAAGCAGGGCCCTATGCTGAAAGAAGAGACGCGGAACGAAAAGATCAAACAACTGGGCATCAAAGAGATGGAGTTGAAGCTTGCGGAAAAAGAGGCTCAGAATTCACTTCAGAACGAACAGAGAGAGCAGCAGGAGATTTTTCGGCGAGATATTACCAAGATAATTAATCAGATACGTGCACAAAAGAGTTATACTCTTATCTTCGATTCTGCGGCGTTGCTATCGGCAGATGATTCTCTCGACATAACGGACGAAGTGGTTCAACTGTACGATGCATCGGACGATGACGCGAAGACTGGGGCTGCCAAGCCGAAGCCGGCAGCGCCTTCTGCCGCTCCGACCCAGACCCCGGCGAAACCAAAGGCTCCTGCGAGTACGAAATAGGAGAGCTGAGAGGAAGATCCCTTTTGCAGATGCAGTTTTCCTTGCACGAGCTTGCTGAATTTCTTTCCGGAGAGTCTTCGGAGATCCCCGGCCCGCTTATCACGGGAGTTCTACCTATTGAATATGGGGGTCCGGGAGTCATAACGTACATATCGGATGGTCAATTTTTGAAGCGACTCTCCGCGAGTTCGTGCGGCGCTGTCATCATATCCGCCGGTGTGGATTGCGGTCAAACGCCTTGTATTCGTTCGAGAAATCCTGAGGCTGACTACGCTCGTTTGACTTCCTTATACTACTCCTACGAGAAACCACAGTGGGGGATCTCGGAAAAAGCCCATATCAGCGACGACGCAGAGGTGGCACCAGGAGTATCGATTGGGCCTTTTGCGGTCATCGGTTCACGTGCTCGGATTGGAGACGGTACGGTCATCGACGCTCACGCTGTGATCGGTTCGGATGTGACCGTTGGTCGAGACTGCAAGATATTTCCTCACGTAGTTATTTATTCTGGGGTAAATATTGGAAACCGGGTCATCGTGCATTCCGGTACGGTGATTGGCTCGGACGGATTTGGGTTCGCGCGGGATCTTCTTCCTGACGGTCGCCCGGTGAATATCAAGAAATATCATCACGGCACGGTGGAAATTGGGGATGATGTGGAAATTGGTGCTCTGTGCGGCATCGATCGAGCCCTTGCCGGATCTACGGTAATAGGTAACGGTGTCAAGCTGGATAATCTCGTTCAGGTAGCCCATAACGTTGTGATAGGAGACGGCACTGTAATAGCATCACAGGCAGGGATTGCTGGCAGCAGTTCCATCGGCAAGTACGGGATGGTTGGAGGCCAGGCTGGCGTAAGAGATCATGTTGCAGTCGGCAACGGGGTGATACTAGCGACCAGAGTCGGTATTTACCGGAACGTACCCGATGGTTCCGTTATGGCAGGGTCGGTCCCCGCAATGCCCCACAAGGTTTTTCTCAGGGCTCAATCCTTATTTAAGCGGCTCCCCGAGATCTTTGAGAGGGTCAGAAAACTGGAGTCCAGTCTTCATAATAAGTCGAAGGAAAGCTTATGATTCACCCGACGGCCTTAGTGGATCCGGGGGCCAGGATTGGCGCGGACGTGTCAATCGGTGCGTATTCCTTAATTGGGAAAGATGTTGAGATTGGGAACGGGTGCAGGCTTGGTCCACACGTAATAGTGGAAGGGCGAACACGCATCGGAGAAAACACACACATTTCACAGTATGCGTCCATTGGTGCTCCGCCCCAGGACTTCTCTTACAGGAACGAGGACACCGAGGTCTGTATAGGACAGCGTGTAAGGATTCGCGAATATGTCACAATCCATCGAGGCACTCTTCGTGGTCGAGGTAAAACCGTTATCGGCGATGATTGTTATTTGATGGCCTATTGTCATGTAGCCCATGATTGTATTCTCGGAGAAGGGGTCGTCATGGCGAACTCGGCTCATCTTGGAGGACATATCGAGATTGGCCAAAAAGCGATATTGGGCGGTATCGTTGCGGTTCATCAGTTCGTAAGGGTCGGTGAATATGCCTTGGTAGGCGGCGTTTCCGGAGTGGCAAAAGACGTACCACCTTATACTCTCGCATCGGGGGCACGGATATACGTGTATGGTCTTAATGAAGTGGGACTAAGGAGAAACGGTTTTCCCCGAGAAACCATAGTATGGCTGAAGAGGGCTTTCCGAATTGCATTCCGATCTTCCTTGAAGATAGAAGATGCTGTAGAGCGCATCCGCCTTGACATGTCCCACGTTCCTCAAGCCATGGTCTTTGCAGACTTCCTCAGCTCTTCAAAAAGAGGGATGGCTAGGGTATCCCTGAGTCGACATGCTTTCAAGGCGACGTGACGAGAGGAATCTCGCCCGGAAAGAGGCAGTCCCTGCCGCCCGTCTCAACATCTCTCTTTGAATTGGACAGCGTTCAGTTGACTATGGAGTGTGAGGGGGTAACGTTTTTTGAGCGCCCTTAAAAATCTTTCAGAAATGTGCGTTCTTTCTCCGACATGAACCAATGGATTGACAAAATCGGTTTAATTGCGGGATCGGGGCTACTTCCCATCCATGTTGCACACGAAGCGGTTCAGCAGGGATACCGTGTATTGGCAATCGCTTTTCCGGGTTTTACGGAGCCGAGCATTGAAGGCATCGTTGCGGAGACGCATTGGTTGCGGCTGGGACAGCTTCAGAAAGCCATTTCAATTCTCAAGTCCTCAGAGATTCATCGCGTGGTGATGGTGGGGAAGATCGAAAAAAGTAATCTTTTGAGACTCTGGAATATTATGCCCGATTGGAGGGCACTGAAGGTTATTCGGTCGCTTGGAGACTGGCGAGACGACACAGTGTTGGCGGCCATAGCGAACGAGCTTGCTGCCGATGGAATTCTCGTTGATGAGATTACTTCCTGGGGCGCGAAGCTCATGGCACCTTTAGGGCTCTTGACGGGTCCCCCTCCTACTGATGCCCAAGTGAAAGATATTGAATTTGGCCGCACCATGGCCAGAGGCATAGGAGCACTGGATATAGGGCAAACTGTTTTAGTAAGAAACTTGGCTGTTATCGTGGTTGAGGCCATTGAGGGAACAGACAAGGCGATACGTCGTGCAGTGGACTTGGGCATAGCACACTGCGTGGTTGTCAAGATGGCTAAACCGGCGCAAGATATGCGCTTTGATGTTCCTGGGATCGGCCCGACCACCATTGACAGCATGATCGCAGCGAAGGCCGAGATCCTCGCAATTGAAGCCGGCAAGACCATGATCACGGCTATTGATGAGATGCTTGTTAAGGCTAGAGAGGCAAATATAAGTGTCTTGGGTATACCATCAGAAGGTCCTCTCAATCTGCAAAGCATCCCCAAAAGCTGAATTGCGTAGTGGTCAACGTTCCTGGGCAGCGGCACCCAAATGGCTTATGGGTCATTTGTAACAAGGCAGAGCAACGGCTACAGCATCAATGAGAGACCTTTCGTG
>JAUPKT010000272.1 GCA_030837305.1 Thermodesulfobacteriota bacterium | reverse complement strand
TCGGTATTATCGCAGCCCATGCCTACTTTAAGCCCGTAATGCCTGAGGCCGACGTTGAAAAATCCGTCCGCGGTTATGGGCATTGCTTTCTCAAAGAATCCCATTTGTTTCAGGAGAAACTCATAACGATCTTTCTCTTTCATAAAGCCGGAGGCATCGAACAAAACCAAGATATTGGGTACACCTTTGCAGTCGTCTGCCGGCACACACGGCACACTAAGCAGGAGGAGCAAACACATGATACCGGACCGGTGGATCCATTTCCTCCAAGCCTTACCCATGAAACTGCCTCCTGAAATTTCGTGCCGACGGCCTGCGGCTGAAATCGAATGTCCGTGGAACTAGCAGAGGAGAGGCAAGTTGTCAACAACTTTGCCGATTGTGGGTATTCCGGCGCATTCTTTCCGCATGTTTTTGCCGCTTCAGAAAACGGCAACTCGACAATAACTTCGGCAGAGGATATATTTGCCGGCAGACACCGACACGGCATTAGGTAGAGGTTATGTTAGAAATCCTCTTGACAGCACTCTTTGTAATCACCGGGATTGTTCTATTTGTAGTACTTAATGGGTACCTATGGGAGATTCTTTATTTTTCTCGAACCAGAGAGGACTACACCTCATATCTTTTCACTTCGGACGGTTGGAGACTGGCTGTCCATAGGTATTGCCCGACGAAGCCTCGTGCCGGCTATCCCGTCGTCTTGTGCCACGGTCTTGATTCCAATCGTTTCATTTTCGATCTAATCCCGGGTCCTTCGCTTGCAAGATTTCTCACGGAGAATGGAAGAGACGTATGGGTGGCAGAGTTGAGAGGGTCGGGGATGAGCGACCGGCCAGGATTTCTCGCCACAGAGGTCCCTCGTGATTGGACATTTGAAGATCATCTTCAATACGATGTCCCTGCCATCATTCATCATGTCCTTCGTGAGACAGGGGCGTCTCGGATCCATTGGGTCGGGCATAGTATGGGGGGAATGCTGATTCAAGCTTACTTGGCCGCGCACTCTGATGCTCCAATTGCCTCTGCAGTTACAGCGGGCGCCCCGGCAAATTTTGCGTATATAAGGATGAAAGCAGTACGAATCCTTGCCAAATTGAGGAACTTCCTCAGATTGTTCCCCGTTGCTCCAATGCCTTTTAATGGAAGGCTTATCCTTCCCATAGCTCACAAACTTCCAGGATTTTTGCTGGGGTTGTTCCATCCACCGAATATATCTGCCTCAGTGGTGAGAAAGATCGTGGCGGTAGGTTCCGAATTGATAACATCCACTCGTCTTTGGACCGATTTCGGACGGTTTGTGGCCACAGGAGTGTATGCACCGGAAAACGGCAAGCCATATCTTGAAAATCTGGGAGAGAGTACCGTACCTATTCTTCTATTGGGCGGGTCAGAAGACCTCATGGCACCGCCCGAATCTATTTGCGCCGCAGTGGGAACCGGTGCCCTAGGCGAGCGAATTTGTCATATTTTCGGCAAAGATCAGGGTTGCCGCGAGGACTACGGTCACATTGATCTTGTGGTGGGCGAGAGGGTCGTCCAAGAAGTCTATCCCGTCATACTGAGATGGTTGGGCGATAAGGATCAAGTTTGGGAAAAGACTGATGTTGGTGCGCCGGAGAAGGCCTATAGTTCAGAAACATTACCAACAGAAGGGGTCTGATGGAATCTGAGTTCGAAGACCAATGTCTCTGGGCGACTGTGGGCGAGCGGTGGGGGACACACCTCGGATTTTTCGAATACTCTGGAGTGTTTTTTGCGGGCCCACACTTCCCATCTGATACGGTCCAGGGTAACCATGAGCACTGAGCGGAGCCAGGATGCAATAAGGAGTCGATGGTTCTGCTGCTATTGCATTTTGAGGTAGGTACGGATTTAAATGAAATGCGAGGCTGTTGTCTCCAGAAATGAGGATTGCAATGAGGGCGATGAGCCCCCGGATCAGATTCTTGGGTTTCATGGAAGCCGCCTCTCTGAGTACACGATGGAACATTATCACATATTATCCCGTGATGTCAATTGGTTGCCAAATGTTACGTGCCGGCCTCATTTTCCCTTGACTCAGTCGTGCATATCGATTTATTGTAATAGATTACGCTGCAGAGGATGGTGACGCTCGGGTCATGAAAATCCGCTTCGACGAAATAAATGACGATGGCCTGATTTTGGTATTTTCGGGGACCGAGGATGTAGTATCTGATGCCCTTAGAAGCGCCAAGCTCCCCCTGGGTGCCTCCGTGGCATCTGTCGTGAAAGGAGAAATCCGGGTGGAGGCCACCGATGACGGGGTGAGGATTCAAGGCACTGTTGTGGCTCGTGTCGACCTAGAGTGCTCCCGATGTTTGACACGTTATGAGTCTGATCGACCGGTGACTCTTGATTTTGTCGTGCATCGCGTTTCGGATGAAGCCAAGGCAATGGACAAAGCGCTTTTGGAAGCCCAGCCGAATGAACTTGTGGTTGTCGGCAATGAATTAGATCTTGGTGATTTGATTGTACAAGAGGTTCTCCTTGATCTGCCGATGCAACCTCTTTGTACCCAGGAATGTCAGGGCTTGTGTGCTCGGTGCGGGGCCATCAAAGGATCCCCGGAGTGCGCGTGCTCCGAGGAAAAGAGCCTGGATCCTCGATGGGAAAAACTGGCGGGGCTGGCAAGCAAATCATGAGGTGGGTGTCGGATCGTTGTTCACAAGGGTTTCCGGCGGTTCGATTGAGTCTCCATTGTTGCAGTTATCCTCTGATGACGGATGGTGGAAGCGTTTCCACTCGGCCCAGGAATGGTAGGGTAGAGTCCGATTTTGAGATCACTGCGGCAAAAGTCCTTGAGAGTTGCGGCGATCTTTTCTATAAGAAGATGGTGTACTGCAGTTATTGAGCACATTGCTCTATTGCTGTGAAATGAGAATCAGTCCATAGTGACATGACAAAATAACCAGTGTGAAAAGAGCTGAAAAATGCCTGTACCTAAGAAACGGGTGTCCCGTACGAGAAGGGACAAACGAAGAACGCACAAGAAACTGATGCCGGTGAATCTTTCTGAGTGTCCGCAGTGTTCCGAGCTGAGAATGCCTCACCATATATGCCCGAGCTGTGGATATTACAGGGCCCGATCAATCATAGAAGCCGAGTCATGAACTGCCGAGACGTGCCTTCCCGGGAATGTGTCGGATGCCAAAAAAATGAGGTGGCTCTGATTTTTCCCGGTCAAGGTTCACAATTTCCTGGTATGTCATCAGATTTGACTGAAGGCACGGACATTACGAGGAACATCCTTGGACGAGCGGATGAGTGTCTCGGCTACCCTCTGAGCCGGATAATGGGTGGCGAGCCTCCTGGGGAACTCGACAGGACTTGTTACACCCAACCAGCGATATTCGTTCATTCCGTGGCCATTTACGAGGAACTTCGATCGCGATGTGAGATGCGGCCGTTCATGTCGGCGGGTCACTCCCTCGGGGAATACTCGGCGTTGTACGCAGCGGGTATTTTAGGATTTGAGGATGCTCTCGGAATTATCAGAGAAAGGGCCTTGGCCATGGACGGAGCCCAGCCCCATGGGACTTGCGGGATGGCGGCAGTCCTTGGTTTGACGCGGGAGCGATGTGAAGATTTGATTCGAGATGCGAGAGGACCTGAAGTGTTGTGCCTGGCGAATCTAAATGCTCCGGACCAGATAGTTGTTTCGGGACATCTCCCTGCTATTCACCGTGTCATGGAGGCAATGAAGAAGGAGAAACGAGCACGGGCAGTATTGCTAAACGTCTCTTCGGCATTTCACACCCCACTGATGGAGCCTGCGCTTACAAAATTGCGCATGATTGTGGATTCCAGCCCCGTAAACGAAGCGGCATTCCCTGTGGTGGCCAATGTCGACGCAAGACCCTATCCATCTCAATCAGAGGCGATTCGACAGAGACTCGTTTCCCAAGTTGTCAATCCGGTTTTGTGGGAGGATTCGGTCCGTTACATGGTGTCACAGGGGGCGACGACGTTTGTGGAACTGGGGCCAGGGAAAGTATTGACGGGTCTGGTCCGTCGAATAGATAAGACGGCAAAAACGACCAATCTCTTCAGCGTCTCGGCCTGCCGACTCTTTGCTGAGGAATGGCAATCATGAATTCGTGCGGAGAGATGCTGTCGCTTTCGGGCAAAACGGCTTTGGTAACGGGTGCAAGTCGAGGAATAGGACGAGCGGTTGCGGTTATGTTGGCCCAACATGGTGCGTTCGTGAATATAAACTATATCCAGTCTCAGGAGGCAGCCTCCGAAGCTCTTGAAATGATAATCTCTTTGGGTGGACAGGGCCGCCTTGTCCCTTTTGATGTAACGTCCTCCGACCAGGTTGACTCTGGCGTGCGAGATGTACTTCAAGAGTGCGGGACGATAGACATACTCGTGAATAATGCCGGGATCTGTCGAGATGGGCTTCTCGGGAGGATGAAAGATACGGATTGGGATGCCGTGCTTTCTCACAACCTTTCAGCGGCATTTTATACGTGTCGAGCCGTGGCCAAGATCATGATTCGTAAGAGAAGTGGGAGGATAGTGAATATTTCGTCGACTGCCGGCGAATCAGGAAATGCGGGACAGGCGAATTATTCAGCATCTAAGGCGGGGCTCATAGGATTGACCAAGTCCCTGGCGCGCGAGCTGGCGCCTCGAAACATTTTGGTGAATGCTGTGGCACCGGGAATCATTGCGGGTGGCATGACCCAAAGCCTCGATGAAAAGCAGCTTGATGCCATTCGCACGCACGTGCCTTT
>JAUPKT010000271.1 GCA_030837305.1 Thermodesulfobacteriota bacterium | reverse complement strand
CTGACTACGGATCAGAAGGTCGGGAGTTCGAATCTCTTCGGGCGTACCAAATCAATCAAGTAGTTAGCGACAGTCGAAAGGCTGTCGCTTTTTGTTTTGCTGCACTCTTGCTACAGTGCGGTTTGATTTGGCGGGAGTTTTAGCAGTTGCTTAAATTTTGTCCGAATGGCACATGTAAGCGCTATTGTCCACCGAAAAGATGAAGAGGTAATTCGGTTCACGAAAAACCTATATCTGGGCAATTCTCGAGTTTCGGATTGATTGCCTTAAGGATGCCCCATGGGTGAGGAACTTGAAAAAAAGATAACAAGAGTGGGACAAGAGATCTTTTCGCTTGTGGGCGGAGACGTACCTTCTCTGTTTGACAGAAAGAGCTGGAATGGTCGGCTTACTGAATGGGCCATGAAAGATGAGGCTTTGAGAATCCAGCTTTTCAGGCTTGTTGACGTGCTTCCATGTCTCAAGACGGATGCCTTGGTAGTGAGAATGCTCAAAGAATACTTTGCGGATGTGGGGGACAATCCTCTATTCCATGGCATTGGGCGCATTTCGGGCATCCTCCCTCATATAGCTGCCGGAGCTGTGAGAACAGGCGTCGAATCGTTGGCAGCGCAGTTCATTGGCGGACGGGACGAACGTGACTGCTTACAAGTATTGCAGAAGCTCAGACATGAAGGAATTGCCTTCACTGTGGACCTATTGGGCGAGGAGGTGTTGAGTGAGAAGGAGGCACAACGATTTGCACAGCGATACAAGAGGCTTCTTGGATTTCTCGACTCGGCAATAAGACAGTGGCCGATATTCCACATACTGGATCATGACGATCAAGGCAGCATACCCAGACTGGACGTCTCCCTCAAGGTTTCTTCCTTCTACTCTCAGCTTGAGCCACGAAACTGGGCGGAGTCGATTCTGAACGCAACGGTCCGCCTGTCCCCATTAGTCAAATTGGCCGGCCAAATGGGAGCATCCATCACCTTTGACATGGAACATTATTATTTTAAGGATCTCATAATTTCGGTGTTCACGAAGTTGTTGGAGGAGCACACCGAGTGGCAATTCGCCGGCATAGTGCTTCAGGCCTATCTCCATGAAACGAAAGAAAACCTTCTTGGCCTCATAGAGTGGGCCAAGGAACACAAGCGGCGCCTGACTGTCCGCCTTGTGAAGGGAGCTTACTGGGATTATGAGACTGTGACAAACCGACAGAAAGGATGGCCTGTGCCGGTTTTCTTGCAAAAAGAGGAAACCGATCTCAATTATGAAGAACTCACAAGAATCATGTTGGGAAATACCCCATACGTTCGACCGGCTATTGCCACACACAACATAAGAAGCATAAGCCATGCCATTGGAGTTGCGGATTCCCTAAAGTTGCCCAAGGAAGCCCTTGAATTCCAGATGATCTACGGGATGGCTGAACCAGTCCGTGCAGCCCTGAAAAAAATGAACTACAGGGTGCGGGCTTACACACCGATTGGAGATTTGATCCCAGGCATGGCATATCTGATAAGGAGACTCCTCGAGAATACATCTAATGAATCCTTCTTGAGGAAGTCCTTTTCGGAACAAACACCCCCGGCAGAACTTATGAAGGCCCCGCGGCCCATGAGAACATCTGAGGCCTATGATTTGTCTCCTACGGCTTTCCTAAACGAACCTCTAATTGATTTTTCCAGGAGTGAGAATCGGAGTCAGATGGAAAAGGCACTCCAAAAGGCTAGAAATGGATTTGGGAAAAGGTACCCCGTTGTCATCGGCAGTAAAGAGGTTTGGACAGACCTCGATAACCCTTCATTCAATCCTGCCACGCCCGATGAAGTCATAGGCCGAGTATGTATTGCCTCAAGACACATGGCGCAAGAAGCCGTTGACTCAGCGAGATTGGCCTGGCCTATGTGGAAAAGCACCCCGGCTGAAGAGCGAGCCCGTTACCTATTTAGAGCCGCGGAGGAAATGAGGAGAAGGCGGTTCGAGCTTATGGCCCTTGAAGTCTATGAAGTCGGGAAAACATGGCCTGAGGCTGACGGAGATGTGGCTGAAGCCATAGATTTTCTCGAATACTATGGTCGGGAAATGATCCGCCTTAATACCCCGAAGGTTCTCGGCAATTACCCCGGCGAGGCAAATGAATACTTGTATGAGGGTCGTGGACTGGGAGTAGTAATTTCCCCGTGGAATTTCCCTTTGGCAATACCCACGGGCATGGTATCAGCCGGAATTGTCTCAGGAAACTGCGTTATTCTGAAACCTTCCGGGTTGTCTCCTGTTTTGGCTTGGAATCTTTTTGAGATCTTCAGATCTGTGGGCCTTCCATCGGGTGTGCTCCAGTTCGTTTCAGGTTCAGGTCAGGAAATAGGGGAATATTTGGTATCTCACCCGGGAATAGATTTCATAGCCTTTACCGGGTCAAGGGAAGTGGGTCTGAAGATCGTCAGGCTGGCGGCTGAGACATCAAATGGACAGGCAAACGTGAAGCGGGTCATAGCAGAGATGGGAGGAAAGAACGCCATTATTGTAGACGAGACGGCTGATCTGGATGAAGCTGTGAAAGGAGTCTTGGAATCAGCTCTGAGTTTTCAGGGCCAGAAGTGCTCGGCTTGCTCAAGGGTAATAGTGGTCGGAGGTGCCTTTGCCGAATTTTGCGACAGGCTGAGAGAGGCCATGGAAGAAGTAATCGTAGGAGCGCCCGAAGATCCGGGAGTCTTCATGGGGCCGGTCATAGATGAAGCCGCAATGACAAGAATACAAGCTCACATAGAACTGGGGAACAAAGAGGGAAAGGCCATCCTCATCCGGAAGACTCAAGGGGAGGGTTATTTTGTGGGTCCGGCCATTTTTACCGATGTGAACCCTAATTCCAGGATTGCGCAGGAGGAAATATTCGGCCCTGTGCTGGTTATCATGGAAGCTCAGGATTTAGACGGAGCTATAGCGATTGCCAATTGCACTCTCTATGCGCTCACAGGAGGAATATTTTCCAGGAGTCCCGGCAACATTCGAAAAGCAAAGAGCGATTTCAATGTCGGCAACCTCTACATTAACCGGAAGATCACCGGTGCGTCAGTGGGAAGACAGCCATTCGGGGGATTCGGCATGTCGGGGATGGGCTCCAAAGCTGGTGGACCTGATTATTTGTTGCAGTTCATGCATGCGAGGAGTGTCAGCGAAAACACTCTCAGACGCGGGTTTGCCCCCCAGAGACCGAAAGCATTGTGAACTGTGATGGCGACTACTATGATCAGAGATCAGGCCGTTCAACTGTCACCGTTACAGGTCCTCCCTTATGGCAGATGAGATGACAAAAAAGTCCATTCTCCTTGTAACGACACGGGCAGTTTCTCCGAACCTTCCGGTAGTTGCGGACTCCCGCATATTAATGGTATGATTTTCCAGCTTGTTTTCTCACCCTCTCCTGCTCTAAAAAGCCCGCTTTTTCCCGAAAGGGGACCCTGCCATGGAAGACCACGACAAGTCTAAGGACCAGCTCATCCAGGAATTACATTCCCTTCGCCAATTAGTTGCCGACTTCAAAGACCCTCTGTTCGTTGCTCAAAATGCAGCTCGGCAATACGACGACTCCGACAGGTTGGTCTACGAAGATCTCCCCTTGGGATATCAATCTTTGGACGAAAACGGCTTCTTCCTCGAAGTAAACCCTGCGTGGCTCACCACTATGGGTTATTCCAGGCAACAGGTTATAGGTAAATGGTTCGGGGATTTCCTTGCGCCAGGGTATCAAGACCATTTCAAAGTCAACTTCCCAAAGTTCAAAGCGGCAGGAGAAATACACGGTGTAGAGTTCGAGATGGTCAGAAGAGATGGCTCAGTAATTTCCGTGATGTTTGACGGGCAGATAGGTCGTGATAGCACCGGACGTTTCAAGCAGACCCATTGCATACTTCAAGACGTCACGGAGCGCAGGAGTGCTGAGGTGGCACTACGAGAAAGTGAAGAGCGATTCAGAATCTTGGTGGAGACGATGCACGAAGGCGTCGGGATAAGAGACAAGAACGGTTTGGTGGTTTACGCGAATGATAGATTGGCTGAGATGGTCGGTTACCCCAAAGACCAAATATTGGGTCATGACGTTACTGAATTTCTCGACGACGCCAATAAACAGATTCTTCATCAATATTCCGATGCATTGAGAAATGGCGGTTATAGTCCGTATGAAGTTGAAGTTGTCAGAGGTGATGGTCAGAAGATGTCGATGACCGTTTCCGGAAAGCCAATTTATGGCAGAGACGGTCTGCTCAAAGGAACGTTCGCCGTGATGATGGATATCACTGCCCGTAAACGAGCAGAGGAAGCACTGCGGAACAGCGAACAGATGCTCGGGAGTATCTTAGCCACGTGCCCGGTTGGTATTGGCATGGCTCAAGACAGGGTCATGAAATGGGTAAATGATGCCTGGGTGAAAATGTTTGGGCTTGAGAACGAACAGGAGGGCATGAATCTCAATGCCAGGGCGCTTTATCCTTCTCAGGAAGAATTCGAGCGAGTCGGGAGGGAACTCTACGAAGGTCTGGAAACTGGAAAGGTTACAGGAACCGATACAAAATTCCGCCGTCAAGATGGATCAGTATTTGAGGCTCACATACGCATGCAACTTGTCGACACTGAAGGGCCCGAGAAGGTGACCATTGCAGCAATTACGGATATCTCGGACCGCAAGAGGCACGAGGAGGAGTTGAATCGGTCCCATAACAAACTGACATCCATTTTGGAGAGCATCAGTGACGCTTTCTTTGTTCTCGATAACGACATGGTGGTAACGTATTTCAACGAGGTAGCCGAAAGGCTCTTGGGCAAACCCAGACAAGAGGTTCTTGGTCAAAAGCTCTTTGACGCTTTTTCTGAAGCTCGCTGCAGCATATCCGAAGAAAAATACACCATGGCGCTGAGAGAGAAGGTTTCGGTTTCTTTCGAAACATATTTTGAGGTCCCTCCCTACGTGAACTGGTACGATGTACGAGTTTATCCTCAACCCCAAGGCATTTCGGTATATTTTCAAGTAACAACCGAGCGTAAACTCAAAGAGGAAGCCCTTCGGCAGAGTGAAGAAAAATTCAGATTTCTTACCGAAGCCATGGTGGATATCGTGTGGACCATGGACCTCAATCTTCGATTTACGTACGTAAGTCCTTCAGTAGAGAGGGTTCTAGGGTTTACCCGAGAAGAAAGGCTGCGTCAGCGTATAGAAGAACAGATTACTCCTGAATCGCTGGCTCGGATACGCGATACCCTTGCTGGTGAACTTGAGCAAGAAAGGACTGGTGACGCTGACCCAGACCGACACATCATTATAGAGGTCGAAAATTACAAGAAAGGTGGGGGTACGATATGGCTTGAAAACATTGTAAAGGCTATCAGAGACTCCCAAGGCATGATGATAGGACTTCATGGGCTGTCGCGAGACATCACCCAGCGCAGGGAGATTGAGGAATCCCTGAGGGAAAGCGAGGAGCGTTTTCGGGGCACATTCGAGCTCTCCATGGTCGGTAAGTCTTTGACCGATCCTGATGGCAAACTCACGAGGGTGAACCAGGCTTTTGCCGATATGCTGGGCTACACCATCGAGG
>JAUPKT010000039.1 GCA_030837305.1 Thermodesulfobacteriota bacterium | reverse complement strand
CTATTCGCTTTCAGAGGGTTCTTCCCACCTGACAGGGCTTTACAACCCGAGAGCCTTCTTCACCCACGCGGCGTTGCTGCGTCAGGGTTTCCCCCATTGCGCAATATTCCTCACTGCTGCCTCCCGTAGGAGTCTGGACCGTATCTCAGTTCCAGTGTGGCTGGCCATCCTCTCAGACCAGCTAACCATCTCAGCCTTGGTAGGCCGTTACCCTACCAACTAGCTAATGGTCCGCGGGCCCCTCTCATGGTGCCGGCTTCTTCGAGAGGCCGACTTTTACCACTGGGGCCGAAGCCCCTGTGGCCATATCCGGTATTAGCGGGCCTTTCGGCCAGTTATCCCAGTCCACAAGGCAGGTTACCCACGTGTTACTCACCCGTGCGCCACTTTACTCCACGCCCCGAAGGACGTGTTTCTCGTACGACTTGCATGTGTTAAGCACGCCGCCAGCGTTCGTTCTGAGCCAGGATCAAACTCTCCAGTTAAACTGTTTAATCCTTATATCAACGTTGACCCGAACGTCCTGCTATTCAGTTTTCAAAGATCAACCGGGAAGCATGAGACAACTCCCCGTTAACGGTACTTTACCACTGTGTACCGTCACTTGTCAAGATAAAATGTTCCTGACTTTTTTCCTCCCCCCACCAGGGGGAAGCACTACATATACCCCCCACTTCATATCCATGTCAAGACGAAAACCCCAATGTGAAAAAATAATCTGCAAACAACCCTGGATACCCGATCGAGTCGGGTATGACAAATCACCGCGTCAGGCAGCTCGTTTCTGGAGCGAGAATATTGTGAGAACAGTTCGGCACGAAATGGCCTTCAATCAGCATCCATAATGCTGTTTGCTCAAGCCGTTCAGCCTTCAAGGCGTGGTGTTCGTGACGGAGATGTTCCGAAAACCCACGGAAGAAGGCATCGAAGACGACGTGCCCCACCCTGCACCGCTCCAATTGCTCAAACCAACAAGGCCCGGGCCGAATTTCCCCTTGCTGTCCGTATAGGTCAGCACCTGCACCCCATCCACCAACGCGGTGATCATAACGGACTCCATCTTTGTGGTCTGTGGCTTATCCATGTCGATGCTCCCGGCCTGCACCCCCTGAACCACCAGATCGATGGAATGCCATTGATCGTAGGGCGTCACCCCTCCTGTGGAGCGCGCTTGCGTCCATGATTGAAAAGGATTGTTCCCGTCGGCCCCGCGCAGGCTGGAATCATCGAAACGTACGGATGCATATTTGTCGGCAACCCATTGCTGGTTGCCGTTTTCAACCTGGCTGATGGAAAAAGTGCTGTTTTGAATCGCGTCGCCTTTGGTAAGGGTATTGATGAGGGAAATCTCGAAGAGATATCCCGTTATGGTATGGTCGATTTGGCCGTTGGTGGGATACGAATTCAAATACACGCCGAATCCAGGACCGGCCGCGGCATTGAATTCCAGATGAACGGTATAACTTGTCCATCCGGGCAGCACATTCGCCCCATTTTCTCCAGCCTTGTCTATGAACAGGAACGAAGACTCGTGGAGTTTTCCATCATCACTTTTAAGATACACTGAGGAGGTAATGGTACCCTCGGACGCGGTCAACGACGCCACCATATCCTTCTTGTTTTGGCCTGTCTGATCAGGACTATAGTTCTGATAAAATGTGCCGCAGTTTCCTGGTCGCCACACGTTCCCGGTGAGCGTCCCGTGCGACAGGGCGATCTGTGGAGCCGGTGCCGCATAGATGGTCTTTGCCGCCACCCCGTCGCTTTTCCTCGTGCCTTGCACAACCGTCAGAGAGGTCGGTGTTCCCTGTTTCGCCAGTTCTCGTTGCGCAGCAGCAATGCCGAGATACGAAGTCCCCAGCGCCTCGGCAAACTTCGTGCCCGTTGTCACCTGGGAGATGAGCCCTACGGCTATGAGGCTCACAACCACAAGGAGCCCCATGACCACTATGAGCGCCATGCCCGACTGGTTCCTCATGTCACCTCCTCAACCACCCATCCTCAGAAGAGTCCCCTGAAGCATCCCCACGGAGATCTCCTGACTCGAAGAGACCGGTTGAAAAAGAAGTGTGCTCGGTGGAGTCCACACATATTCCAAGACTAATGTCATGTACTTGGCGTAATCCGTCTTACTTAACTTCCCGATGGAGATATCCCCTCCCAAAATTTCCTCGCCGTTACGTAGTAACTTCCCGCTCTGAACCTGGTATACAATCGCCGGAGCAGCAAAGGATCCGTTCGTGAATGAATTTTCCGGCACGAATTTCAATTCTTGGACGTAGGACTCACAGGGAAGTCCTATTTTCGTTTTTCCGGTCGTTTCGGTGACGGATCTCAGCAACGAAGCCCCTAAGAGGGTTTTGCAATCAGTGCCTGATACGTTGAGCGCTCCGATAAATGTTGCGCCTCCCGTAGTCACGTCGTAGCCGATGTATTTAGGAAAGCGATCCATGGTGAATGAGCCATCGCTCGCCACGATCTGCCATGCAATCCCGCACCTGTTGTCAGCGCAATCCAAAGCCGGGCACGCAATACCTCTCACTTGCTGACAATTTCCAGGTGGAGCAGAAAGCGCCTCGAAGTTGAGAAAACCATTGTATTTGATGAAAAGTCGCTGGTTTGAGGCATCCCACCAGATTCCGTTGAATCCGCCGGCCTGCATGAGATCATTGCGGATAAGGGCCAACGCAGTCTCAACAGCCTGCTGCGCGTTGCCGGCCTTGACTTGATATGCACCCAAACGCCCCTGATAGGTCATCACTCCTGTAGTGCCCGCCACAATCAGCAGGATCACTACGAGCGAGACCATGACCTCAATGATGGTAAAGCCGGAGTTTTTCATTGAAGTTTTCCGTAAATGTTCGCTTGATCCTGATTGAACTTGTCTCTTATACCGACATCTCCCTTGTCATCGGCTGCGCGATGAATGGTCCGAATGTTTTCCTGACCTATGGAATAAGACACGTGGATTGTATATCCAACGCCTAAGAGTCCGATGGCCAGGATGACGATGGCTATCATGGCTTCCACAATGGTGAAGCCTCCGGCTCCCTTCACCTTAGACTTCCGAGGTGTCTTCATTCCTTTCTTCTTCAACGCACAGCTCCCGCTGTTAAGACAGAAAAAGTAGTTTTCGGTGCAGCGCTGCCCAGTCTTTTCAGGCTGAACGAGACGGTGAAGGTTTTGCCGCCTGCGATAAGTCCCTTGTCAAAAATTATCGTACCCTTGTCTGTTTCAGCGCTATCTTTGTCGGACGTCTTGAACGCAACCTGTAATTCGTTTTGATTGTACTGAAAGTCCATTATCGGTCCGGACTCGAACGCTCGGGCAAAATATTTGCCGTCAATGGCATCAACAGGCCGTATCCAAACGACGTAATTCAGGAACGCAGCCGCAGTAGCCTTCAGATCACCACTGAGATAGGTGGGTACAGGAAAACCCACATCAACGGTGAACCCATTGGGGCTGTCGATTCCTGTCACCCGGCATTGAAGGCCGTTGATACACCAGGGAAAGTAGTTCGGAGGCGCGAATGCCGATGCGTCCTTGGGAGCAAACCCATTGAGTGTCACATAGTAGGGTACTGACCCGGAGGTAAGTTTATGATTGGAGGCCGTGGTGAGCGACAGCGTAGTAGCCCCGGTGTACGCGGCTCTCGTGACAAACATGGCCGATGAGGTGTCCCCCACTACATTG
>JAUPKT010000270.1 GCA_030837305.1 Thermodesulfobacteriota bacterium | reverse complement strand
TTCCTGGATGCCCGATCAGGTCGGGCATGACAACGGAAGAGCCGTGCTGATTCGTTACAGTTTCAACATTCTCATGGCGAACGTATGGGTTCAAGAGGTACTGCCTTCAATTTATGTTTGATTTCGACAGAACTTTCGAGAATAGTAAACTCACGAGTTTGGTTCGCTGTACTGGCAGTGACGCATGGCGCTCTTCTTGTCATTGCGAGGAGTCGCAGTCGACGTGGCAATCTCAGTTCCCATAAACATGGGCAATCTTCTGTGACGGCTTATCACGAAAGCACTTCTTTTAGGGCGCGCAGGGCAGCGAGATGTCCGCACATTCCATGCACCCCACCTCCCGGAGGCATGGAGGACGAACAAAGATAGATGCCTCGCATCGGCGTTGCATACGCACTCCATCTCCCAAGGGGTCTCACGAAAAGTTGCCGGAAAGTCTGGAGCCCTCCCGCTATATCTCCGCCGATGTAGTTGGCATTGTATGTCTCCATGTCGGCAGGAGACATGACATGTCTCGCAAGGATGGTACTTTGAAAACCAGGCGCGAATCGCTCCACCTGCTGTTCGATGGGCGCAGTCATATCAACCGTGCTGCCGTTGGGCACGTGGCAGTACCCCCAGGCGGTGTGCATTCCTGCCGGTGCCCGTGTGGGATCGAACAGACTCGGTTGTGACAGGAGGACAAAAGGTTTTTTAGGGTGGATGCCCTCCCAAACCTCCCTTTCCGCATCGCAAATCTCCTCCAATGTGCCTCCCAGGTGCAGGGTCCCGGCCTTGAGGCAATTGGCGTCTCGCCATGGAATGGGCCTCTTCAATGCCCAGTCGATCTTGAAAACACCAGGGCCGTGTTTGTGCTGCCGCAATCGAGAGAGATACGTTTCCGGCAAAACCGACCCGGCTATGCTGGCCAGTTGACGCGGGGTCACGTCTAACAGGTAGACACGAGCCGGTCGAAGCTCGTCCAGAGACGTGACGGGATGCCCCGATTCCATGGTGCCTCCCAACCCAATCAAATACCTCCCAAGAGCGTCTGCAACAGCTTGCGAACCTCCCTTGGCAATTGGCCAGCCCACCGCATGCGCGGCCAGGCAGAGCATGAGACCGAAACCCGCGCTTGACCACAAGTCCAAAGGGAAAATTGCATGAGCGGATGTTCCGGCAAACAACGCCTTTGCTCTCAGACCCTGAAACCAGGAATCAGCAACGGTTCTCCCAGGCCGCAGAGCGAGTCGGGCGAATCGGAGCAACAAGAACGGGGACCGGGAAAAGCCCAAAGGCCTCAGCAGTTCGGGCAAAAGCACGTTCCATTTTCTGAGGAGACACTCAATGAGTTTCACATAGGCAGCAGCATCGACTCCCAGCCCGTGTGCCGTTTCGTCCATTGACCGGGT
Organism: Thermodesulfobacteriota bacterium; assembly: GCA_030837305.1. GTDB lineage: Bacteria > Desulfobacterota > Desulfomonilia > Desulfomonilales > Desulfomonilaceae > JAUPKT01. Next base: position 4,048 of record JAUPKT010000270.1, on the reverse strand, counting down.
CAAGAGCACTGCAGGTTCATCGTCCAACGGGTGAGCAAGGGGCACGGAAGGATAAATCCATTCCACTCCATTTGCCTTGAGGTCTAAGGAACCGAAAAATGGGGACGCCACGGCCAGGGGATGGACCGCAGAGCAGACATCATGACGAAAACCAGGGAGAGTAAGTTCAGCGGTCCGGGTCCCCCCGCCTATACTGTCTCGAGCTTCGACAAGGAGAACCGATCTCCCGGCCTGCGCCATGGTAATGGCTGCCGCCAGTCCGTTGGGGCCCGCGCCCACCACCACTGCATCATATCGGGGATGTCGTACCATCAAGGTGCAAGCCTGCGATCAGGTCTTGTAACCCAACCATCTCTTGGGCTCATTTACGAGAGTTCTTATTTGAGCATTATAATAGATGTTTTTCGTTTCTCCCCATCTGAAACCCCGGTCAATACATTCCTGACTTGCAGATATGATCGGCTGTACGCCCAGGTCAAGGGCAAGCGACGTGAGCACGTGCGTCCATATCCGTGTCTGAATCTTCGATCCCAGGGAGCGAAAAGCCGCCTCGTACAGCGGATCTCCTGCCCGGGCCAACCCCACGATCTGCACAACTATGCCTCCGTCTTGTTCGTGCGAGCTAAAGCTCACGAATCCACACTCCGGGTGCCCTTGGGGTGTGTTAAAGGTGAATGAGCGCTCGTCTGAGTAGAGAATCATCACGCCCGTCGAAACAGGCCCACCCGGGGTGGAGGAATCTATGAGGACTATTTCACCGGGGCTTATTCCCTGTTGGGAGGCATAAAAGCGGTTGAAGGAAGGCTGGTACCGTGGGAAATTCTCCTTGAGCAGGGCGATGGCCGTCTCAGGACTCGCCGGAGACTCTGGAATGGTGAGATGAAATACTTTTTGCCAAAGCGGCCCAAAACCATTGACCGGTCCTACTGCACGGCGACCGTTCACATTGAGATTCCTCGCCTCCTGAGGCATAGGGGGCACAAAGAGTTCTGAAACAGGTTTCGCCCAACTCGGCAGGTTCGCCAAAGCACACGGCTGCGTGTCCTCAAGCCGATTGCGCGAATCTTTCAAGGGCAAGCCAAGGGCAGCCAAAGCCTTTTCCTCGGAAGCATGATTTTCGATAACTTTCTCAAGGTCAGTAACCCTGAAAACCTCTCTCAGATCAGCACCAACTCCGAACGCCGCAAGCCGACGTCCGGCTATCCTGCTCCGTGCAGCCAGTTTCACCAACATGCACGCGCCCAGACCGTTGATCCTTTGCACGTGGCCAAAATTCAGCACGAGATACTTCGGATCCTGGAACCCGTTCCAGGCAAACGCGGATTCGATAAAGCGGTGGTCGAAGTCCATGATCGTCTCGGGGAGATCAATGACGCATGTCTCCGGGTCTCGGTACACTGCTCTTAAAACCCGCTCTGTGGAACGATTGTCGTCTCCATTGAGTACAACATGAATCACGCCGGTCTTATTGGCTGATTGCCCGTGTCCAGTTTCCGCAAGGCGATCTCGAGCGATATCGAGGTTATTGGATAGTCCCGGGAACATGTTCAGGGCAGCATTCACAAAAAAATTCCCGCCCATCTTCCCGAGAAAGGCCAGTTGGGCCGCACGACCCACCAAGGCCTGGGCATACGTCGGGTATGCATGGGTCACCAGATGCATCTTGTGCAGCGGTTTTTTCATGGCCTTGATGACTTGGGCTTCATGAATAACCTCTGCAGCCGCTTCTCCCAGAATGTGGGCCCCCACCAGCCTGCCTCTCCCGTCGCAGAGAAACTTTGCCATGCCATTGTTCGTGCCGTCTATGAGAGCCCGACGCATATTCCCGTAATCGAAACGATAGACGCTCAACTTGTGACCGTACTTTGCGTGTGCTTGCGCTTCGGTCAGGCCGAAGAAAGCCAATGTCGGCACCGTAAAGATCACGTACACGCTGTTGCTGTAATTGACCTTTTGTTTCACCGGTGTGACGGCATTCGTAGCTGCGACAATGCCTTGATACTCAGCCATGGAGGCCAACTGATCGGGCCCCACGATGTCGCCGCACGCGTAAATGTTGGACGCTGACGTGCGCAGGGTTCGGTCGGTTGTGATCCCTTTAGGGGTGAAGTTTATGCCGGCTTTCTCCAATTCCAATGCGTCGAGATCGGGACGCCTCCCCAGGGCCACGAGAACATGGTCGGCCTCCACTTCTCCGGTGACGCCATTGCCCTGCTCGAAGGTCAGTACCACCCGACCATCTTGAGCCCGGAGACTCGTTGCCTTGGTTCCCGTCATAAGCCTGATACCGTCCTGTACAAGAATCTTCTGTAGATGACCGGCGATCTCTCGGTCTACCATGGGAAGAATCTTTGCCCCCAGTTCCACCACGGTGGTCTCCACACCCAATCCGCCGAAGGCGCAACCATATTCCAGGCCGTCGACGCCGCCACCGAGAATGATCAGGGACTTCGGCAGATCTTCCAACTCGTACAGTGTTTCATTCGTCAGATAATTGACGCTATGAATGCCCTCTATGGGCGGGATGAATGGACGGGTTCCGACCGCAAGGATGAAATATTCCGAAGAAATGCGGCGGCCGTTTACCTGAATGTGATGGCGATCAACAAAGGATGCTGAGCCTTCCAGCATGGTGATGCCGATCTGCTCAAATGTCTCCGGGATGTCTTTCTCGTAAGCGGTTTGAACAACAGACCTGATGCGGTCCATCACGTTGCTGCCGTTCACAAGACCGGCTTGGTCGTCGAGGATTCCGGCATGTATCAGGTGGGAAATCTCTCTGCGAACATGACTGAGTCTTATGAGTGTTTTGCTGGGTATGCAGGTGAAGTTCGTGCAGTTGCCGCCGACTTTTCGCTTCTCCACCACCGCTACTCGTTTACCCAGACCCCTTGCGGTGACCGCGGAAACCATGCCGGCTATTCCCGCACCAATGACAACCACATCATAATCGTATCGAGAACTCATGCCCCCTCACAGTGTCCTGGTGATGCAACCTTTGACCACGGCCGAGGTTATGAACCTCCGGCGCCTACGAGCGGGAGCACTTTGTCCACGGAGAAAAACACAACATGACGCGTGAGTCCGCTGGAAAACATGGAGTAGTCGCAGCGTCTGCAGATGGTAGCCACCAGTTCCTCACTTGCCTCTTCCCTCACCTTGGTCAAATAGAGACGCTTCCCGGCATATCCCTGACCATGCTCAATGAACAGATACGTGGCGTGCGGATTTGTTTGGACATTCGCATAAGTAAGTCGCTCGCGCATAATGAATGCCACCGTGCCGTCCTCGAAGAAATGAGGTCGAGCATACACCGCCGCATTCACTTTCCCCTGGGAGTCTGCGGTTGCCAGGATTCCACACCCCTTCGTACTGTCGAAGTATTCTTGTAACTCCATTGTTCCTCTCTGCCTTGTAATCTTGGAGACAGGACGCCCCTGACTGCTAAATTCATCAAATCTTGGGTGTACAGGTCGCGGGCCGCCACATCTCCTTCTAAACCTTAATTATAATACCTTGCCCACGAAGAGAAATGGAAATCGTCCCGAGACCGAATATAATTCGCCAGATTATCGGGGAAAGTGCATTGTTCCTGGGCCGCAGGCCTCCGCTCGGGTTCAGTTTTTTCTTTGACTTTTGAGACACCTGCCAGTATCATTTGTGATCCTGACCATTTATTGCCCCTTTAAGGCCGGATTATCATTGGGGATGCCATGAAGCCGATATTCAAGGTTACTCTCGTCATCGCCGTGATGCTTGCTGCCATGATTCCCTCTGGAGTTAAGGCACAGGGATTTGCCTTTCCGAATTACACATGGGGGCCTTTCACCCTTCACCCTACCCTGAGTGTCGGATATGCAGCTTCCACAACGCCGGTCAGTCTCTCGTTAGAATTGGCCCCTGATAATAAAACTAACATCTACGAACTTCAGCAGAAATTCAATGTTCAAGGTATATGGACCGAGCTGATCATCCCTGTCAGAACCGCCAGTCCTCTAGGGTTCGGGCTCGGCTTCGGGTATCTTTTCCCGTTCAACAAGGACTCATC
>JAUPKT010000038.1 GCA_030837305.1 Thermodesulfobacteriota bacterium | reverse complement strand
TGTGCAGGTACGTTTCGGAAAGCACGGGGCTCCTCACCGGTTTCTGGTGGACACCGGGGCGACCCATTCAGTGATCAGCGCCAAGTTGTTGAACGAAATCTCTCGGGAGACCAAGGTGGTAGAGCTGGGCAAGAGCAGAGTAACTCTGGCAGATGGTTCCGTTAGAGCTGTGACGAGATATCGCGTAAAGGATGCCTTCTTGTTTCATCTCCCTCTAGGGGACATAGAGGTTCATGTATTTGATCGAAAGAGCCGGGGCGGTCTCAATCTTCTCGGCACAAAGAGTCTGGGCTCTGTAAGCGTTTCCATAGACAACATGGGAAGAAAGGCTGAAATCGCTCGAAGATAAGGGGGTAAGCCGATAAAAGGTGAGCAGAGGTGTCAGTGATTAAGGAAAAGTCCCCTGAGATCTATGTCCTGTTCCACGGGTCCCAAAGCAACAAGTGTAAAAGTGTCTTGGTTGAGAATATTCTCCGCAACTTCCGTAATCTCCGACTCGGTGACGTTTCCCAAAGTGGCCATAATTTCTTCGAGAGCAATGCGGCGCCCAAAATAATATTCCTCTTTTGCCAGCCTATTCATTTGGGCATCGGATGATTCGAGGGCTAACAATATATTGCCCCGGATTTGGTTTTTCGCCATGTCAATTTCCTGAGTCGTGACTGAGCGAAAAAGCTCCCTTGCGACCTGGCCCGTGCACTCGACCACGTCTGCAAATCTCTCCGGATCGCATCCCAAGTATATGCCAAGCATTCCAGAGTCTGATACCGAGGACAAGAACGAATAAACGGAGTAAGCAAGGCCCCTCTTTTCTCGAATTTCCTGAAAAAGCCGAGAACTCATGCCTCCTCCGAGTATTGTATTAAGTATATAGGCGGCATAGCGGCTTTCATCGACCGCGCTGGGGGCGTTGGTTCCGATACAAAGGTGAACCTGCTCAAGGTCTCGTCGTTCGATATGGCATGAGGAAACACCCTTCGCACCACTGGTCTCCGACCGAGGAGTAATCGAGTACAGGGTATGCATTTTCTGTGCGATGAGTTCCAGGAGCACTTCGTGGTCCAAATTTCCTGCAGCAACGACCATCGTTTCAGTGGGCGGGTAATGGTCCGTCTTATAGTGTATGAGGGTTTCTCGGTCTATTGAGAGAATATTCGGTATCGTCCCTAAGACCGGTTGGCCGAGAGCATGGGCACTCCAAAATTTCGTACCCCAGAGTTCATGAATAAGCTCCTCCGGGTTGTCCTCCATTTGATGGATTTCCTGACAAATCACTTGCTTTTCACGAACAATTTCGTCGTCGGGAAATATGGAATTCAGAAAAATATCCGTCAGAACATCTATGGCAAGCTGGAGGTCTTCTTTGAGAATCTTGCAATAATAAGCCGTGAACTCCTTGCTTGTGAAGGCGTTGAGCACTCCCCCTACCGATTCGATTTCCTTGGCTATCGTGAACGCGTCCCTCGTAGGCGTTCCCTTGAATAACATGTGTTCGATGAAATGGCTGATACCATTGAGGTGTCGAGGCTCAAATCTGGATCCGGTCTGCACCCAGATGCCCAAAGACACGGATTGCACATGCCGACTCGTGTCTGATATAACGCGCACGCCGTTGGACAGCACGCTCTTTCGATAACCATTGAGATCGGAAGAATTCCTGGATAGGGATGAGGTCACGAATCACTAATCCGAAAAGTCGTCGGGTTGCATTCCCATGGCATCCTTGCGGGACAGCTTTATTTTTCCCTGCGCATCTATTCCGATTACCTTAACGGGGAAGGATTCCCCCTCCTTTATGACGTCGGTCACTTTTTTGATTCGCTCCGGGGCAAGTTGGGAAATATGCACAAGGCCGTCAGTACCGGGAAATATCTCGACAAAGGCTCCAAAATCGGTGATTTTCCGAACCACTCCCATGTAGATCCGACCTACCTCAGCCTCCCTGGTAATTTTCTGGATGGCCTCTCTCGCCTCTTTTCCAGCCTGCTCATCCGTGGCTGCGATAAGAACCTTGCCGGTGTCGTCAACCTCAATCTTGGTACCGGTTTCTTCCTGAATCGCCCGGATTATTTTACCGCCAGGGCCGATAATATCGCGTATTTTTTCCGGGTTGATATATATGACATGAATACGGGGAGCGTATGGCGACATTTCGGTCCTGGGCTGGGAGATGGCCCGAGTCATCTCTCCCAAGATATGCCGTCTGCCCTCCTTAGCTTGTTGCAATGCTTGCCCCAAAGCCTCCCGAGTAATGCCCTCTATCTTGATATCCATTTGCAGAGCAGTGACACCGTCAGCAGTACCGGTAACCTTGAAATCCATATCGCCATGATGGTCTTCATCTCCGATAATGTCTGAAAGGATGACGGTTCTGTCTCCGTCCTTCAACAGTCCCATGGCGATTCCGGCAACAGGCTCGGCCAAGGGGACTCCGGCATCCATGAGGGACAGCGATGATCCGCAAACCGTAGCCATTGACGAAGACCCGTTGGATTCCAAGATCTCGGATACCACTCTAATCGTGTAAGGGAACTGCTCATCATCGGGTAGCATGTATGCAATAGCTCTTTCAGCGAGCGCCCCGTGGCCCACCTCTCTCCGAGACGGTCCTCTCAGGAATTTCACCTCCCCCACGGAAAAGGGTGGGAACTTATAATGAAGCATAAATGATTTGTAAGTGGAACCATCCAAAGCCTCTATTTTCTGTTCATCCGAAGATGTTCCCAACGTCACGATGACGAGTGCCTGTGTTTCTCCCCGAGTAAAAAGTGCGCTGCCATGGGTTCTGGCCAATACTCCCACTTCGCAAGAAATGTCTCGAATCTGGGTGAATGATCGCCCTCCGATTCGTACATTTTTTTCCAGTATCAGTTTTCGAATAGATTCTCCCTCTAATTTGTCGAGGTATCCCACTATTTCGAACCGTCTTTTTTCCCCTTCCTCTCCAAGAGATTGCAGGGCCTTATCAAAGATGTCGTGAAGCGCTCCTCGCCTCTCTATTTTTCCCGGAATAGTAATGGCCTGGGCGATGGTATCACCCCAGTCGGTCCGAAGCTTCTGAATCAACTCAATGTCTTCAAAAACCGCCGGCACTTCACGTTTCGGTCTTCCCGCCTTTTCTCTCAGGTCGTCCTGTGCTTGGACGATCTTCAAGATTTCTCCATGGGCCTTGAAAATCGCCTCCATGATGATTTCTTCGGGGAGGCGGTTACATCCTCCCTCAACCATGACTATCCCTTCGCGGGAACCAACCACGATGAGGTTGAGATCCGAATAGGTATCTTCCAGGGGAGAAGGATTGACGATGAGATTACCGTCAACGCGGCCGACTCTCACGGCTCCTATGGGGCCAAGAAAAGGGATATCGGAGATGTGTAGGGCCGCTGAAGCGCCATTAATGGCGAGCATGTCCGGATCGTTTTCGCCGTCCGAGGACAATACCGTCGCTATTATCTGAGTTTCACAGGTGAATCCCTTTGGGAATAGCGGTCTGATAGGTCTATCAATAAACCGAGCCGTTAGGATTTCCTTTTCAGTCGGTCGTCCTTCCCGCTTGAAAAATCCACCGGGGATCTTCCCGGCAGCGTATGTCATCTCCAGATAATCAACTGTCAATGGGAAGAAATCAATTCCTTCCCTTCCATGCCTATCGGCCACCGCCGTAACGAGGACAATGGTTTCCCCGCACTGTACTAATGCTGACCCCGAGGCTTGTTTAGCCAAACGTCCTGTTTCGAAAGTAATTTGCTTTCCCGCAACCGCGCCACTACTACTCTGCATCATGTTTTTAATAACCCTTCCTCGTCAATACCGTCTTATGGAGCACCGATTGCGAAGGCCCACCCAAAAGTACTCACTACTTACGGATACCCAGTTCGCCGATGACACTCTTGTACCGCTCAACACTTGTTGTCTTGAGATAATCAAGGAGCCTTCGTCGCTTTCCAACAAGCTTGAGCAGACCTCGCCTGGAATGATGATCCTTTTTATGGATCTTGAAGTGCTCGGTTAAGTACCCGATTCTTTCACTCAGCAGCGCAATTTGAACCTCAGGTGACCCTGTATCAGCATCGTGCAGCCGAAACTTCTCTATAATTGTTTTTTTCTTTTCCGTTAAAAATGCCAACTCTTCTTTTCCTCCTGAAGATTGCTCATCAAGATTATTTGTAGCTTAATCGGATATTTTTACCATGCCTTTATCCCCAAGTAAAGCGATTGAAAGAAAAACACGACTTTTATCTCTGCCACTGAAGGATCTTGTCGTATGATTTCCTCCTTTTGAGCTTTGTTACGGCTCCAAGAGCGTCTTGTATTGCGGGAGGAACAAACGAATGCTCGCAACCAGATGCACAAAGATTCATGGACGAGGAGTTCCCTGGATGCGCGCCGTGCATTTGACTCCCCTTCTGTCCATATGAAACGCTTTCATACGGTCGGTATGGTTTGTTCATTATTATGAACCGACGTAAGATCATCTTTCCGTGGACCGGGGAGAATCTCTGCGTCAGGGATTTAGATAAAACCAAATATAATCAACTGCCTGGTAAATATAAAGCCTATCTCCCAATCTCATGGGAGAACATGTGGAACCGTTTTCTGAAAGGCACCATTTTCTCAGGAGAGAAATTGATTTATCCATCACACTCATTTATCATTAAATGCATGAGGATCAGAAATTGAAAGACAGTTTGGATGTCCTGCTTTGCAAAGATATCATTGCGGAAGGAACGAGTAATGAATTTTATGGAAAAAATCGCCGAAATAGTTGGAGCCGAGAATGTCACTGCTTCCAATGTTGATTGTCTGGCTTACTCTCGAGACATGTCGATTCATGCGGGTATACCTGAAGGGGTTGTGTTTGTGTCCGGCACGGAGCAGGTCAGCAAGATTCTCGAACTCGCGAATTCCGAAAAAGTACCTGTTGTGGCCAGGGGTACGGGGTCTTCCGTCACAGGTGCCGTCTTGCCGGTCAAGGGCGGTCTGGTTCTGGATTTCACCAGGATGAACAATGTGAAGCAAGTCAATAAAGCCGACGGCTATGTCGTCGTGGAGCCTGGAGTCATTTGTAACGCCTTGAACGCAAAACTCGCCCCGACTCATTTTTTCCCACCAGATCCGGGGAGTGCCCCTATAGCCACGATTGGTGGTATGATTGCCACCAACGCAAGTGGCGTACGGGCTGCGAAATATGGAACTACGAAAGACTACGTAAAGGCACTGACCGTTGTGTTGCCGAATGGGACGGTCATCCATACCGGCGACTTGGCGCCAAAGAGTTCAGCAGGATACGATTTAACCCACCTTTTTGCCGGCTCCGAAGGGACGCTGGGCGTCATTACGGAAGCCATTCTCAAGATATTGCCCATGCCGGAGTATGAGGCTTTCGCGAAGGCTTCATTCCCTGATGTGGATACCGCAGGGAAAGCGGTGGAGAAGATTTTTACGTCAGGCCTAGAGTTGGCCACATGCGAGATACTGGATAATGTTTGTCTCGATGTTTGCCGCGATGCACTCAAAATGGAAATCCCCAAGGATGTGAATTGTCAGCTTTTCATGGGTATTGACGGCCCAAAAAGCTCCGTTCAGGAGCAGATAAAACGAATAGACGAAATCTGCAAATCTGTGGGAGGAATAGAGAACATCTGGTCGGACAATCCTGTGGAGAAAGCCAAGCTTTTCGCTGCTCGCGGAGGGTTGGTACCTGCCATGAGTAGGTTGAAACCATCATATAGATTGGTCCCTCTCGTGGAGGACTTTGGTGTTCCCATCAGCCGTATTCCTGAGACCATAGCCGAGATTCAGGCCATAGGTGCGAAATACGGTTTCCCGGTGGCCACTTTCGGACACATCGGTGATGGAAATCTCCACGCGACGTTTATTATGAACCCCACCGAACCGGACCATTGGGAGAGGGTGAAGAAGATAGCCCTCGAATTTATTGATATGACTCTCAGATACAAGGGCACTGTGTCTGCCGAACACGGAGTAGGCATGGCAAAATCCCCGTACATTGGGAGGCAACTTGGCGAGTCTCTCAAGGTCATGGAGGACATAAAGAAGACGATAGATCCGAACAACATTCTCAATCCCGGTAAGATGGGATTTGATGATTCCATTCAAGACATATTTGACGAGAACAGTTTTGCCCGTTTCTTGGAAACCCCTGAAAAAGTGCTGCACTTTCCGGAGGGTGTTGACAATGAGATATTAGCATGTATTCAGTGCGGTTTTTGCCGTGCTGGGTGTCCAACGTTCGGCGAAAGTACTTTGGAATCAATGAACGCGAAGGGACGAGTTTCTCTCGCGTTTCACATGCTCATGGGCAACCTCGAACCGTCAAAGGATCTGGCCAAGCGCCTGTATCAATGCATGTTGTGTCTCAATTGCAGATCAGTGTGTCCAGCCAAAGTGAAGGTCTCAGACATTGTTCGAGCTGCACGAGAGAGGCTGGTTGGTGCGGGGTATCTTCCTGACGCATTTAAGCCGGCCTTGGCTTCCATGATTGAAGCGGCCAATCCGCTGTTGGCGCCTCCAGAGAAAAGGACCGACAGCTACCCGGCCCATTACCGAACAGCGGAGGCCGGCAAGACCCAATCGATTCTTCACCTCGGTTGCGTAACAAGTTTTCAAGATGTGAAGATCATCCCAGCCGTCATGAACATACTTGATGCAGCAGGCATAGATTATGGGGTTCAGGGGAACAGAGAGACTTGCTGTGGATATTTGGCATATCTCGTTGGGGACATGGACACTTTTCGCAAGGCGATGGGGAGTTATGTCACGCGTTTGAAGGAATATGGTTCAGAGCAATTAATCACTACCTGCGCTGGTTGCCTCAAAACGTTTCGGGATATCTATCCGCATTATGGATGGAATAACGGTGTCAAGATTATGCACCTTGTGGAACTGCTCGAAGAACTCATTGAGAAGAATCGTCTTCAGTTCAAAACAGATGCCCCTGCGCTCAAGGTTGTCTATCACGATCCTTGTGATATGGGCAGGCACATGGGTGTGTATGAACCGCCCCGCAATGTTCTGAGAGCTATTCCGAACGTTGAACTGCTTGAGTTTCCTCAGAATAGGGAGCAAGCCAAGTGCTGTGGGGGTGGTGGTGGAATGAAAGGCTTCGACAACGAACTGGCCGGAGAAATAGGATATAAACGCTTAGCCTCAGCCTTGGCCTTGGGGGCTGATGTATTGGTGTCCGCCTGTCCTTCTTGCAAAGGATCATTTAATCAGGCTGCTGCCCGGGCCCGAAAAGAAAAGAAGGGTAAGATAAGAGTCATGGATATTACGGAACTCGTTGCGTCGAGGATTGCGTAACAGACACCCAGCAAAAATTTATTGACAGTTATGAATTGTTACGGCTAAACTTCTGCCTCCGTGATCCTCGGTGGGGGATAAGGCAGGATGGTATGACGACATCAGATTGGTTTTGTTGTGCAATAAGGCCTGGAATACCCCAAACAGACGAGTTCTGCCGGCAGGTATCGAGTCCTTGACGTGGATGTAATAACGCGCCGGCCCGAGTTTGCTGCGAACACGTGGGCCTTGCCGGCAGTTGATCCAATGATTATTTTTCCCAGACAATAAACAGCTACTACCAAGGAGTGCTGCCATGTGGATGACCCGTGAGGAAATTGCAGCTTTTTTGGGAATTGTTCCGAACAGTGTGAGAGGAAAAGTCCAAAAGGGACAGATCGAGCGGAAGGTAGATGGGGGCAAGAATTATTATCGACTGGTTGAGACTCACCGTGAAGAGCAGGCTTCGAGTCCGGCAACCATTCCACATAAAACGGTTGTCTCCATTCCGAGGGATGAAAGCCCTCGACCTGTTTACGACAAGAGAAGTCTTTTTAATCCAAAGGAAGTCCTCCTCAGTCAACTGGCTTCCATAAAAGTGGGGCGGAATATTGATGCCATTGAAAAAGGGGATGAAATAGATTTGGCCACAGGGGAAATATCCCGGGAGCTTGACGCCAAAATATCCATGCGCCAACACAGGCAACTGAAGGAAATTGAAGATGCATTGGAACGACTGAAGCTAGGAGATTATGGCGTCTGCGAAGATTGCGGAGAGTCCATTCCTGAGCAAAGATTGAGACTTTTTCCAGCGGCTCGTCTCTGCGTCAGGTGTCAGGAGGAAATGGACCATCTGGAGAAAATCAAAGATTATCAGGGACTCCGAGGACCGGCATGGCGAGAAGATTCGTCCGAGGCTGGTTATGGGAAGACATTCGAGGATTGATGCGGAATCGGAGCGGTTTTTTGAAAAAGGATCTTGACACCCCAAGCCCCCAGAGTATAAGCTATTAGCGTATGAAGAGGACAAACATGCAGACCTGCAATCGAGCAAATAACTGGTGGTGGCAGAGAAAATCACACGGGAGGTCTGCCTGCTGATAGCGCGTAGCTAGTACAATAAGAAGATCAAAGCGATAGAGGCCATGGGCAGACAGCCCATGGCCTCTTTGCGTTCTTGGCGCACTCACTGACCCATGGGAGTGGCCTCATCTTAACAGCAAGGAGTGACGGACGATGATAGAAACAAGGGAAAACAAGTGTGATCAGTTCGAGGAGGTTGTACCGCTTGAACCGGATTTGGAAGAAAACGATTGTTCAGCTCGTTGGATACCCGTTGCGCTCAAGCATATCATGCGTTATCGGGAGGATGAGATTCCTGGTTCGTGAGGCCAGATTCGCTCGAGGGGGGCCTATCGGCCTTTTCCGGAGCCTCACCTTGGGCTTTCCCTTTGGCTATTGAAGTTCTCGTTGCCAGGGTCTTCAACAACCAGTAGGCGACGGCGAGGGCCAAGGTCACCCCCCCTGCATCCAAGAGGGTAAAAGAGGTCAAGCTCTTGTAATCAATGATGATAATTTTTCTTGCGATTGCAATCATGGCCACCAGAACAACGACTTCGACTCTTACCTGGCGCTTCTCGTGATATGTTTGGATGGTTTCGAGAAGTTCAACTCCGATCAGGACGAGGAGAAACAGCCCGAATATTTCCAAAAGTTCTTCAATTTCGAGGAGAAATAAAGGAGGGCTCAGAATGTCCTTTGCCATAACCCATGCCAACTCGATGGTGGCCAGTGCGATCACGAGAGACATGAGTCCCATAAGGGACATAATGATGACTTTCTCGAAATTGTTCATGAATTTATTCAGTTTACTGCACATGGAAGTTCTCTTTCAGTGTTGGTCTCCAGAGTTCGGCTGATTGCGTGACGATCAGCAGAGGCAATCTTAGCCGGGTAACTACTTTCCGAGTGAGTTCCAGAAAGAAGCATTTCCAATTCAGGATTTGCGATCCGGCATACGATCAGTCGTAAAGCTTATAATGCCTGTAAAAGAATGGTTTAAGAAGCTTTAGCCCCACGAAAGATGCCGTAGGCTTCATGAGCGACCCCACTAGGGAGTGGCTTCCCAGACATCTTCGACAATGGGGATCAACCAACTTCCCGGTTTGAAAACCCCTCATTATTTCTTCCAACTTTTCACTTTTGAGAATGCTGAGGAGGCTTGCTTCATGCAGATTTCCCAGGGAAGTTTTGCCGTCAAAATCGACACAGCATAAAACAACGTCGCCTGAATAAAGAACTGCAAAATGGTCCCTCATGCCGAAACAATAGCCACGG
>JAUPKT010000269.1 GCA_030837305.1 Thermodesulfobacteriota bacterium | reverse complement strand
GCCGGTCCAGCACGAAAGGAGCCTTACCGGCATTCCTTCTCGCCGAAAGACCACGAACTAATTATGATTTCGGTTCCGGCAGACAACTTGGCGCACAGGCCCGAACTGCTTCGACAACCTTGGCATATCCAGTGCATCGACAAAAATGGCCCGACAGAGCATGTTTAATCTGATCATCCGACGGATTGGGATTCTCAGCGAGCAATGCTTTTGAAGCTATTACCATACCAGCGGTGCAGAATCCGCACTGAATAGCCCCATGGTCTACAAATGATTGTTGCAGGGGGTCCAGTAGCCCATCCCTCGCCAAACCTTCAACGGTGGCGATGGTAGTGTCCTGGGCCTCAACGGCCAATGTCAGGCAAGAACGCACAGGGCGTCCATCCATGAGAACCGTGCAAGCTCCGCACACGCCTTCTCCGCAACCTTCCTTAACTCCCATAAGACCCAGATCTTCCCGTAGCAACTCCAGGAGTGTCCTATTGGGCGCCACGGCCAATTCTACCTCTTCTTCATTCACGCAGATGCGTACGAGGTGCTTTTTCATCACAACGTTAAACTCCTGCAGGGTATGTGCCCAGCTCTGTGTGCGGGGCTCACTTCTTCGGCCTCGAAGCATAAAAAGCGATCACAAGCTCAGGGCCTCTGCCACCGATCGTTTCGCCACTACTCCTGCCATCTTTATGCGGTAGTCTTTCGACACAATAGCGTTCCCGATGATAACTCCTTCGGCAGCCTGACGGGCCGTGCGCTCAACAATCGGCAGCATATCCCGAGACGGCTCGTTGCCCTTAATCAGTGCCTCCAACTCTTTGAGAGCTATCGGACTTGGCCCGCAGGCTGACAAGACGACTCTTATTGTTTCTACCTTTCCCTTCTCCACAATGGCCGCGGTCGCCGCGTTCACAAGGGGAAAGTCCACCGCAGACCGAAGACTTATTCGTTTGTACGAGGTAGAAAGAGGTGCCCAAGGCAGCGGAATGCGAAATTCGGTCACTATCTCCTGCGGCGTTATGTTTAAAGGACTCTCTCCCTTGCCGGAAAACAGGTCCGCGAAAGGCAGCATGCGACTACCCCCGCTTGCGGCTACAGTCACCTGAGTCGACAAAGCCGCCATCACAGGGACAGTATCTCCTGAACAAATGGCCTGGCAGGAAGAAGAGCCAGGCAATGCAAGGCAGTCACGCCCACCGGTTCTATGGCATTGACCTTTGCCGGTGCGCCAAAAATGGGATTGATTGTAAAATATGCATCTCGGCAGACTACAAACATTGCCCCCTAGTGTTCCCCTGAAATGTTGTATGCTTACGGCACCAATTGATTCAACGGCACTGCGCAGCATGGGGAAATACCTCGCTGTCTCCTCGTGTTCGGCCACTCGGTTCAGAGGCGTTGTTGCGCCAATGATTATGGCGTCGTCCCTTACCGATATCTCACGCAACTTATTAAGACGAGCAAGACTGACCACCACACCCGGAGATAGCAGTCTATTCCTGAGATTTACCACGAGATCCGTTCCACCGGCCAATACGACGGCAGCACTACCCACGGACTCCTTCAGCTTCAATAACTCGTCCAAAGTTTCCGGCCGATGATAATCAAAATACGGCAAACGCATGGCAACTCCTTGTCCCTTCCCGATCCAAAACGTCGGAATCGGCAACGGAAGAAGGTCTGTTCATTGATTTTCGTGAATGAAGAGTTGAATTAGGCATTCCTTCAGAACTGATGCATCATCCCATCTCCGGCCATTCATAAGGTTTGCGTCTCCCTGGCTTTCTTCTCTGCGCCGACTGAAACTTTGCGGGAGTATTGAAAACACACAGCAGACTGCCAATATCCTTGACACGGTTGTCCTGGTAAGATTAACTGGATATGCATCACAAAGGGCTACCTAAACCCAATCTTAGGCGCGGGCAAAGCGGCTGTCAATATCATTGTCTGACTGGTAAGGAGAAGAGGGCTTATGAATCTTTTTAACAAGTTGACGATCTTATCCCTGGAGCAGGCCACCGTGCTGCCATACTTGACTTTTCGACTCGCCATGGACGGATGCCGCATCATACGACTGGAACATCCCGTGTTCGGCGACCCTAACAGGCTGGTGGGCGATCCTTTCCTCGAAGGGGAGGATCGCATGAATAGCTACTTTATGGCCATAAATGCGGGAAAGCAAGCCATAACTCTCAACCTGGGAGACCCCCGCGGTCAAGAAATTCTCCTCAAACTCCTCAAACTCCTCAGCGTCGATGTCTTTGCCACAAACCAGCTCCCAAAGAATTACTCCAAACTAGGGATTGACTATGAGACTCTCAAAGCCGTAAAGCCCGATATTATATGGATCGGGATCACCGGGTTTGGTCCAAACAGCAATGAGGCGGCCTACGATCCCATCTTGCAAGCGAGGGGCGGGCTCATGGAACTGACAGGAGAGGCAAGAGAGACTCCTCAGGTTACCGGAATTCCTCTCCCTGACATGGGTACCAGCGAGCACGCCTACGGGCTTATCATGAAGGCGCTGTTCGTGAGAGCCATGACAGGGCAGGGGAGTCGCATCGATCTCTCCATGTTCGAGAGCACCACCTCATGGCTGACGGTTCCCATAACTATGACACGCTCATTTGGCAAGAAGATCTCCCGCCGGGGCAACACCCATGAGTTCTTTGCTCCGGTATCGGTGTATCCGACCTCCGATGGCTATGTATACATCGCTGTGGGTAACGACAAACAGTTCGCTGCATTCAGTAGTTTACCGGAGTTCGCTGCGCTGGCTAGAGACGATTACAAGAAAAACGCCGGTCGTATAGCAGATGTCCACAATCTTAACCAGGCGATAGCCGCTGCGACACGAATCCTATCCACCGAAGGCCTCCTGGCCAAGATGAACCAAATCGGCGTCGCAGCCTCCAAGATCCAGACGGTCGATGAGCTGACTCGAGATCCCCTGGTGGTTGATAAGCTCCTTTCCGCCAAGGATCACAAGACCGGCTTCCAGTTGACTCTGGCGCCGGCCCCTGCTTCAACTCCTTTCCTTGAAGCCAATCAGCGGCGACTCTCTTTTCCTCCCCGATTTGGCGAGCATAACGAAAAGATTCTCGGACATGAACTCGGATTTCTGCCGGAGGAACTCTCTGCCCTGAAAGCTGACGGGATCATTTAATACGAGGCAAGACAAACATACGAAAGGTGAAGCCATGGGTGTTGCCAAATACATAAAAACACCAAAAGACGAGATCGAGGAAGTTGTTCTCCAGTCCGGCATACGAATAAAGTCTCAGTACGGGCCAAAAGATCTTGAAGAAGTGGGCTTCGATCACCAAAAAGACCTGGGTGAGGCAGGAGATTACCCATTCACAAGGGGGATTCACTCCCAAGGGTACCGGTCTCGCGCTTGGACAACCCGACAATATTCCGGGTTCGGCACACCTCAGGAGACCAATGAGCGTTTCAAATTGCTCATCGCCCACGGCCAGACCGGTTTGAACGTTGCTTTCGATCTGCCGACTCAAATGGGGTACGACTCCGACAATCCCGTGGTCGAGGGAGAAGTGGGGCGAGTCGGCATGGCGGTGGACACGCTGCGTGACTTTGAAATGGCTTTTGCAGACATACAGCTCGACAAGATTGGGTCCGGGCTCACCATCAATGCGGTTGCGTCCATCATGCTGGCCATGTATCAGGCCGTGGCGGAGAAAAGGGGTTTCAACATCAGTCGCATCAGTGCAACCCCACAAAATGATATTCTGAAAGAAATGATCGGGAGAGGCGCCTGGATATTCCCAGTGGACGATGCTGTCAGGCTCATAGGGGATACCATAGAGTACTCAATCAACATCCTCCCCAGATGCAATCCGGTATCTGTTTGTGGATACCACATAAGAGAATCAGGGGCCAATCCGGCCCAGGAAATAGGTTTTGCTCTCGAGATCGCGCACACTTACATTGACGAGGCACTGGGTCGCGGACTGTCCGTGGATGACGTGGCGAGGAAAATAACCTTTAACTTCAATATATTCGGCAACATTTGGGAACAGGTCGCCAAGTTCAGGGCGGCGCGGAAACTCTGGGCACGCATGCTCAAAGAAGAGTACGGCGCCAAGGATCCCAAAGCCATGCATCTGAGGGGCCTGTTCGGTGGTGGTGGTTTTGGGCTTACCAAAGCCCAGCCCGAAAACAATATCATGCGGAGTTCCTATTACGCGCTTGCTGCGGCATTGGCCGGCGCACAGACCACCGCACTATGTTCCTTTGACGAAGCATTTACAATACCGACACCAAGGGCGGCTTTGCTTTCCCTGAGGACATGCGAGCTGCTCATGGATGAAATTGGATTGAGAGACACAGTGGACCCCCTGGCCGGTTCGTACTTCATAGAAACCCTCACCAAGCAAATGGAAGACAGGATACTGGAGGAGCGCGACAGCATTCAGAAAGTCGGAGGCATGAGGGAGGCCGTGGCCACGGGCTACGTGCAGAAGCTTGTCGCCAGACAAGCCTACGAATGGGAACTCGGTCTCAAACGAGGCGAATACATCAAGATCGGGGTCAACAAGTACGTTGATGAGGATGAACCGGAAGTAGAACTGCACGAATATGATGCGCAGACCCAGGAAAGACAGATACAGAATCTCAGGAAAGTGAAGGCCGAAAGGAGCGCTCAGGATGTGGCGAGGAATCTAGGGGAACTCAAACGCGTGACCACGCTAAAACAAAATGTCATGCCCACGCTAGTGGAATGCTGCAAGGCATACTGCACAGTAGGTGAAATGGCCGGAGTATTTCGAGAAGTATTCGGGGAATTCAAAGAACCGAGCATCTTCTGAATTGAGCCCCGCTTAATCAGAAGCCCCCAAGCCAATCTAACCTCTGTACCGATTGGTTATCGGGAGGCGCCGATCCCTGCCGAAAGCTTTGGGAGTAATCTTGATCCCCGGAGGAGCCTGACGCCTCTTGTATTCATTACGATCCACCATGCGAACCACCTCTGCGACGGTCTCCGGAGCAAAACCGGCCTGCACGATTTCTTCGGGCGCTCGGTCCTCTTCCACATAGGCCTTCAATATACTATCCAGTATGTCGTACGGAGGCAGGGAATCCTCGTCTTTTTGATTGGGCCTCAATTCTGCAGTAGGCGCCCTCAAAATAATACTCTCGGGTATCACCTCCAGTCCTGCATTTTGATTTATATGCTCCGCAAGACGATACACCATGACCTTGGGGACATCCTTAATGACCGCAAAACCTCCGGCGGTATCACCGTATAGCGTACTGTATCCCACAGCAGTCTCGCTCTTGTTGCCGGTAGTGAGCACCAGCCATCCGAACCGGTTGGAAAACGTCATGAGCAGATTCCCGCGAATACGGGCCTGAAGATTCTCCGCCTCCAATCCAGGCGGCCCATCACCGAGCATCGGCAGAATCTCGTCCATGTATGTACGAAAAATCGTACCTATAGGGACCGTGATGAGACGAATCCCCAGATTTGCGGAAAGCCTCTGTGCATCTGTGAACGTATCGTCTGAAGTATATTGTGATGGCATGGTCACTCCCACAACATTGTCTGCACCAAGCGCGTCCACGGCAATGGCCGCAGTGAGCGCGGAATCTATTCCTCCGCTGAGCCCCACGACAGTCTTTTCAAAGCCATTCTTGTGCACATAGTCGAGTGTGCCCAGAACCAGGGCAGCGTAAACCTCCTCCGTTTCGCTCATGCCCCCGGGCAAGCATGGCGGTATCCCATCGAACTGGGCGGATGTCCCTGGAACATCCAGGACCAGGCATGCACCCGCTGCCTCCGGGTCTTTCTCAGAAAGACTAAGCCATGTGCTTTCTCTCACCGGGAGATCGTGGACCAACAGGGCCTCCCTAAAACGGTCAGTCATGGAAACCAATTCACCGTGACGGTCCACAACCATGCTGCCTCCGTCAAAGACCAATTCGTCTTGACCGCCGACGAGATTATTGTACAGAAGATCAGCTCCCGTATTTGCAGCAAAACGAGCCAGTATTTGCAATCGCACCGGATGTTTCCCTGCAAAAAAAGGCGATGCCGATATGTTCAAGACGGCCTCAACCCTATTCTCCCGCAGGAAAACCTCATGTGAGTTGTCCCCAATCCAGAT
Organism: Thermodesulfobacteriota bacterium; assembly: GCA_030837305.1. GTDB lineage: Bacteria > Desulfobacterota > Desulfomonilia > Desulfomonilales > Desulfomonilaceae > JAUPKT01. The sequence continues at coordinate 1,092 of JAUPKT010000269.1, read as the reverse complement.
GTCCTCACAAATTGTTACCCCAAGGCGTTGGCCGTTTAATACAAAGACCAGGGGACGATGCCCTGAATGGAAGTAGCGCTTTTCATCAAATACACCGTAGTTGGGAAGCTCGATCTTCCGATACACGGCAGCCACAGTCCCCTCGTGAAGAAGCGCTGCGGCATTGTAAACTTTCCCATCGCACAACTCGGGGAATCCCACCAGAGCCGCAATTCCGGTGCATTCTGATGCAATGGCATGGACGATCGCCTGACAATCATGGAGAAAGTGCCTTCTTAACAGAAGGTCTTCAGGTGGATATCCCGACACGGCAAGCTCGGGAAAAGTAACTAGATGGGCATTTTCCTGTCCGGCCCTGACGATATATGACATAATGCGAGACCGGTTCCGCTCCAGGTCTCCCACAGTGACATTGATTTGGGCCATGGCAATTCGTAAACCCGCCATTTCTGTCTCCTATCGACATGAGGAAATATTCATGTTTCAGAAGCTCCGTCCGGATTGCTTTCCTTCATCATCGCCGGTACACAAGAGATTGCCGAGTCATCGCGGGGGCCGTAAGCGACGAAGCACTATCATTTCTTCTTGAATATATTGAAGATGCGTCACACAGATCCGAAATCGCCATTGAGAACTGCCGCAGCAATTGGCCGCTTACCGTGGTCCCGTTGTCCGCACACCGTTGTTGCTTCAAGATCAAGCTCCCAGCTTGAGAGAGGGGATAGTAGTGTCTAGTTCACCCGTGAGCCCGTGGGCGAACATGAGATTGGGCAGCCTATGCCCGTGCGGAAATCCCGAGATGATGGGAAAATGGTTTGTGCGAGTCATCTCAACAACCATTTGTTCCACTTCTCGAGAAAAGTCCGCACCCCTTGGTCCGAGAAAGTATCCCAAGACAAGTCCCCCGATGGCATCGAAAATCCCGGCTAATCGGAGTTTGGTAATCATTCGATCCAGCCGATACAGTGGCTCGCTCACGTCCTCCCGGACAAGAATAGCGCCCGAAAATTCCGGCAGACAATGAGTCCCCAGGAGAGACGTAACCAGAGAAAGGCATCCACCCAGGAGAGGCCCGACGCAGCGCCCATGTCT
>JAUPKT010000268.1 GCA_030837305.1 Thermodesulfobacteriota bacterium | reverse complement strand
ATGCAGACTTAGATGTTTCTGAAACTTTCTGAAGGCCCACGATGGTGTTTTCCAGCTCCTGGATTTGTTGTTCCAGAGACTTAGTGTCGGTGATGAGGGAGTCTCTCTCGTGATCGAGTGCTTTCTTTTCCAGTTCCAGCGCTCCGTGCTTTCGGTCCAGGTTCTCAATTCGTGCCTTTATTTTCTCCATCTCACTGTGTCTTGTCACCTCGGCCAATCGAAGATCGGCAATGAGCCCCGTGAGATCACGTTGTCTCAAGAGGGCGGCGTCACAAGATAGTTCCTCGGCATGGAGTTCATTTTTCTTCGTAGCAACTGCCTCTTCCAATGATGCCACACGTTGTGAAAGCTCAGCGCGGATTCTCCGTTGCTCAAACACTCTCTCGGGACCTACTTCCCAGGAACCACCGCTTAATTCACCGTGACGGGAGAGAAATTCTCCTTCCAGGGTCACCAGGTCCCAAGGAGTGCCATTACGGCTCCATAATTCCAATGCGTGGGTTAGATCCCTCACTAGTAGGCATCTGCCGAGAAGGTGCTGCGCTAAGTCTTCATAGCCCTCTTGGAAACGCACTACGTCCAAGAGTCTCTTGGTGCCTTGAACCTCACCAATGTCATCGATGATTTTCACAAATCGAGGCTTTCTGGGCACAAATGTAGTACGGCCCTGCCCCGTATCGCGAAGCAGTTCAAGGCCTTTGACTCCTTCTTTCGGCGACGCGACCACCAACGATCCGAGTCGCTGCTCGAGTGCCGCTGCCAGTGCCTTTTCGTATTCAGCCGGAACATCGATCAGTTCCGCCAAAGGGCCATCCAATGATCCGTCCATCCGGTTCGGTCTGTTGCGCATGACCTGTTGGACTCCCTGTCCATAGTGGGCAAAACTCTTGGCGATTTCTTGGAGGGAACACATGCGGGACACCACAGCCGCGTGTTCGGTTTCGAGAGATCGGAGGTCCTCGCGGAACTGTGTGATGCAAAGACGAGATGTTTCAATTTGTGGGGAGAGGTCGGCGTAGTCATTTTCCATGTCTTTCAACTGCCGGCTTGTGTCTTCAAGTTCGTCCCCGAGGGCCTTAACTCTCCCACGGGAGTCCTGCAGGGCGATCGCCAGCTCCTCTCTCTCGTGGTCAATCTTCTTTGTCCTGGCATCAATTTCCGTGACTCTCCGGATGTTCGATTCCTTCATGTTTTTCTTGTTTGCACGGTCCTGAAGATGCTCGAACAGTGACGCTCTAATTGATTCAAGCTCCTGCTGCATGCGGGAACGCTGGGTCCGGAGTTTCTCAAGGTCCTGGGCAATCACTATGAGGCGGTCTTGTGCCTCCTGCATACGGAATCTTAGGGACTGGGCCAGGGCATCCGCCTCAGTTTGCTTCTCTCGGCTTTGAACGGCCAGCTGTCCATGTTCCTCTTGGTCTCGGGCCAACATCTCTCGCTGTAACTGAAGCTGTATCCGACGTTCCTCTGAGCGCTTTATAACAGCTCGAGCCGATTCCATCTCGATTTCACAAAGGTGTTTTTGTTGAATGAGGGATTTGGATGCCTCTTCTTGTTCAGCCAGTGCCTGACGTTCTTTCTGCAATCGTGCTCCCACCGAACTATTGAGCGCTTGTGCGGCCAACAAGGCGTCACGGCTTCGTCCCAGATGTTTTCTGCATGTTTCCCGGAGGTCGGAGAGTTCTTGACACTGGAGTGCATGGGACAAGAGTTCCAAGTCTCGAAGTTTCTTTTGCAGGGAGCGGTACCGTTCGGCCTTGGAAGCCTGTTTCCGGAGGCCCGCTGCCTGTCGCTTCACTTCAAGGACGAGATCTCGTATACGATCGAGGTTTGCTTGAGCCTGCTCCAGTCTCTTGCCGGCGGTTTCTTTCCGGAATTTGTATCTGCTTATACCTGCGGCTTCTTCGATGAGCCACCTGCGCTCATCAGGTTTTGAAGCCACCACCATCTCGACTCGACCCTGTTCGATGATGGCATAGGAGTTTCGAACCAGACCAGTGTCGAGGAAAAGATCAACCACGTCAGACATGCGGCATGGGACTTTGTTGATTTCGTACTGGGATTCTCCGTCCCGAAAGAGTCGTCTCGCTATCATGATTTCGTCGTAGGCTGCCAAATTGGAGGCGCCTGTCCCGGAAGTGACGGACAGTGTCATGCTCACCTCGGCCATTCCTATGGGCTTTCGACTCTCTGAGCCGTTGAATATGACATCGCCCATCTTGGCTCCCCGGAGCAATCGAGCACGCTGCTCGCCCATGACCCACCGAATAGCCTCAAAGATATTACTCTTCCCGCAGCCATTTGGGCCTACAACAGAAGTAATTCCCGGTTTAAATTCCAGGACCGTCCTGTCCGGAAAACTTTTGAATCCCTTGATTTCGAGCTTCGAGAGCCTCATTGTCCCAATAACAGCCTTTTATTTGAGGGGGATATAGTATACGGGTGCACACGGTGTAAAGGGAAAAGGTTGTAATGGGGCTCCAGACAGCCTTGCTATTTGTGCAGAGGTTGTGTCTGCTCGGCTCCAGGGTTTGGTAAGGTTAGCGTTTTTTGGTCGACGGTTCGAAGATCCCTCGCGCGATTCGGTCAGCGTAATCTACTATACCGGCGTTGGGTTTGGTGCTGTTCACAATGACGGCGAACGCCGCAATGTTACCTTCCGGCAATATCCCGTACCCGGCCAAGGCATTAACGCCCCGGAGTGTGCCGGTCTTGGCTCTTATTCTCCGCTCCAACCCCGAATCCAGAAACTTCTCTTTAAGCGTTCCATCGATTCCGGCGATCCCGAGGGAGGCCATAAATTCATAGGAACAGGAGAAGTCCCGGGAGACAGCCATGAGAACTTTGACGAGGGCCGAGGCACTCAGGCGGTTACTTCGGGAAAGGCCGCTTGATTCACTTAATACAAAGAGCCTTTCGTCAACTCCGCAGTGCCTCAGGTATCGCCGTATTGCATCAAGGCCTTTTTCTCGGGTTCCCGGAGGTCCGTGGACAGCAGCGCCAAGTCCCATGGCGATTTGTTCGGCAATGAAATTATTGCTGAATTTGTTGAGCCAATAGACGTTTATTGCGAGAGGTTCGGAGGGAAAAGACTCGATAACATTGGCAGCATCAGTAACGGTCCCCCGTACGACGCGTCCCCGCACCTCAACGCCGGCCTGCTTGAGGAAACGTCTAAAGACTTCTCCGGTGTACAGGGCAGGATTTGCCACATTCACGTACCGTCTTTTTGATGGGGCTGAAACACCGATCTCTCCAGAGACAGAGAACCGTTCGGGTTTGTCCGAAATGGTCGACTTGGTGATGGTCACTTGTGCCGGTTTATCGCCCTTCACCGTCATTACGTCGGAGCGTACCTCTGCATAATCAGACTCAGGCTCAAGGAAAACATTTGCCTTCATTCCTGGTCTGTGGGCTGGGACAATCCACAATTCCATGGAGTTAAAATTTAGGGAGAGGGCCCCGTAGGGCGCATGGTAGGAACGAACCCCCAATTTGTCCGCTTCATCCAGTGGAGCATCCGGGGCGAAGTATGAGTCGTCCACCACGATGTCTCCGGCCACGTGCACCAGTCCTGTGTCGACAACTTTTCTCGTCAAGGCGAAAAGACGCTCGGTCACGAGTCGAGGATCTCCAGTACCTCTGAGAAACATTCTCTGGGTGCTTCCTTCTTTGGGAGTCTCAACGAGAACTTCTGTAACAAAGGTGAAGTCTGGTTTAAGGGAGGAGATTGCGGCAGCGCTCGTGACAATTTTCATGGTGGAGGCCGGCACGAGGGGCTGATCAGGGGATTTCTCCATGATCACCGCCGCCGTATGAAGATCCACCACTTGGACAGACGCATCATAACCGTTGGGGAGTTCGCGTTGCATGATTGCTTGGAGTCGCGCGTTCAGAGACGGATCTGCGGCCCAACAAGAGGTCGAAGTGGCATCAAGTAAGCATCACAGGCCCACGATGATGGCTGCAATCATTGTTGAAAAAGGTTTTGGACGTATCTGGGGGGGGGGCTTTGGGATCTCATAACCCAGGGGGGACAAATACCCATTCATGAATTTATCACTGAACATATGAACATTATCTCCTGATATCGTTTCATTTAGCATATGAGGCACACTCTAATTTGCCCAGATTCCTTTGCAAGACCTCGGGAGCGGGGGGGCTACTTTAGCCTGTTCTTTTAGGCGGATAGCAATATCCGATTTTATGGTGCGCGTCAACGCCGTAGTAATTTTGCGAGGAGTTGTGCGCGCTGTGGTTATGCCATCTCTTTTCTGTGTAGCTCACTTTAATTAGTCTTTTCAGTTAATTGCGGTATTGATCCTATAATATTCTCAGAATAAAAAGCAACTAACTGAAAAACAAAGTTAATTTTTTGCTTGACAAAAAACGTAATAATTTATTAATGCAATTTCCAACAATTCGAGCTGGGAGGAAGGGTATGTTGAGAAGAATACCTTTTACGCTGTTGGTATGTCTAGTCTTTTGTCTGTCAATTTTCTTTCCCGAGTCACCTCTTGCCGCTGGGCCTGACGAGTCCTTGGACATCTTGCTCCGCCCGAATCAGGCCCCGCCTATGGCCGCGCCCGCGGTGCAGAGGCCGAGAGGTTCTCGCACTACCAGGGTTGCCATCGTCCCACCCGCGTTGGCCGGGATCTCAAAGGTCAAACCGGAGATTTGCGGTCCTCTTGGTTGCAGTCCTTTTGCTCAGCCCCTTGTTCCTATTTTGCCTGCCCCCAAGATGGGCCAGTGGGAGATGAGCGTGCAATTCATTTTTGCAAACATGAGAGGATCCATAGCCTGGCCACGCTACACCCCGTGGGTTGGCTGGTGGGGAACGGAAAACAACGCCGATTTCAATGGTGACCTCAAGCTGCCTTCGTATCAAGTGTGGCCGCAATTTACCGCGAGCTACCATTTCAGGCCCAATTGGGCAGTGCGGTACATGATTCTGGGGAATCAACTTAGTGGTGGCGGCTGGATCGACACGTGGTTCCTGTTCGGCAATTCGTGGAACACTTCCTTCTTATACGGGCAGCAGGCCAACACAAAATTTACGCATACGTATCAAAGAGTGGGGCTTGTGTACGACGCCATTCGCACGTGCAATGCCAAGGTGAGCGTCTTTGCCGACTGGGTCCACACAGATGAAAGAATTGAGGCTAATTGCAGCTATTGCGGTCCCTGGTGGAACTCAGTGTGGAGCAACAGCATCAATTCGGCCATCGCGGGTTTGGAGTTCCAGAGAGCCATAAGGACCGCTCCAAATGGAGGATCACTCTCTTGGGACTGCAAAGCCGGGGGAATCTTCCTGGATAATGTCGAAGGCTGGGATGTAGAAGTTGGGGCACGTTACTCCATCCCACTGAATTGTGGACGAGCCGGCTATATGAAGGGCGGCTATCGTCTGGTGGACCTCAAGAAATCGCAATATGACTTCCTTTTCAAGAACACCATTCAAGGTGGCTTTGTCGAAGGCGGATTCATTTTCTGATGTGACGATTGGGATCGGCCGGTGAAGCTGGCATGGTATCTTTCTCTCCGGGATTCCCTAGGGCCTTGCTTGATAAGGGTATCCCGGGGCAAAAGAAGACAGGTAAACCTGCTTAACTTCATCGGTCTTTATGTTTTGTGAGCCCGGCCGCTTGACGGCGTCTCCCAGCTCGACCCATCCGGTCGGGCTTTTTTCTTTTCAGACTTTCTTACCGACGAGGGAGTGTTTGAGGCCTTTAATGATCTTCGCCTGGATCAAGTCACCAATGAAGACATTCTCCGACACCTCCAGATTGACGATCTTACCGGTGCGGGTGCGGCCGAAAGGCTGTCCTGTGGCTGTCCTGATTCCTTCAATGAGGACTTCTTCAACGGATCCAACCGTGTCAGTATGATACTGCTGGGTGATGGCAGACTGAATATCGTGAACCATGGCGAGTCTCAGTTTCTTGACATCTTCGGATAGGTGATTGTTCAGTGATCCAGCAACCGTTTGGGGACGCACAGAGTATTTGAACGAAAAAATTTGGTCAAAGCGAATGGTTTGGAGCGCTTGGCACGTGGCTTCAAAGTCCTCGCGGGTCTCTCCGGGAAAACCCACTATGATATCGGTGGTGACAGCAACATGGGGCACCATTTCACGCAAGAAACGTATCTTCTCAAGGTATTCCTCGTACGTATAGCCCCGTCGCATCTCTCGCAGTATACGGTCTGATCCGGCCTGAAGAGGCAAGTGAACGTGTTCACACACGGCTTCAACATCACGCATCGCTGCGGCTAAATCCTCGTGAAAGTCTCGTGGGTGTGAGGTCGTAAACCTCACCCTGGCGATCCCATCAATGTGTGACAGTTGGCGCAAGAGTTCCGGGAACCGTACGCCATCTTTGAGGTCTTTGCCGTATGCGTTTACGTTTTGGCCCAAGAGGGTAATCTCTCGTACGCCGGACCGGGCCAGTTGTTGTACTTCATTGATGATCTCATAGGCTTGCCGACTTTGTTCGGGTCCACGGGTATACGGGACAACACAATACGTGCAGAAATTTGAGCATCCCTGCATAATGGTGACGTAAGAGCAGACACTGCCGGCGCCTTTCCTCGGAGCGGACATGTGCAGGGAGGTCACATCCCTTCGAAATTCTGTTTCGCAAACTCTTCGTCTTTCTCTGCGGATTCTAGAGATCAGTGCCGGCAGTTCGCTGATGGCGTGTGTCCCGAGAACACAGTCCAGCACATCGGTTCTTTTCAGGAGTTCCTGTTTTTGCTGCTGCGCCACGCATCCTGCCACGATGCTGATAAGATCAGGTTTTCTTTTCTTCAAAGCTCTGAGCTTTCCGAGAGCGCTGTACACCTTGTGTTCCGGTTTCTCCCTTATTGCGCAGGTGTTGATGACGATGACGTCTGCCATTTCCGCCGTGTCTACGGGGCATAATCCCTGATCTTCGAGCAATTGAGCGATCTTCTCAGAGTCATGCTCGTTCATCTGGCAACCGTATGTCTCTATGTAGTAGGATCCTTTCAATAATTCAGTCCCTGGTCGTTGCTCCATTTCACGAGGAAACCCCTCCATTGATCAGAGGAGTGCGTCAACCTCCTTAACCAGTTCCCGCACTGCCACGACCGATTTTGCGAAACCTGCCTGCTCTTGAGGGTTCAGATCAATTTCAACAACCTTTTCGACCCCTTCAGATCCGAGAATTGCAGGGACACCAACGAAGATGCCTTGCTCGCCGTATTCACCTTGGAGGTAGGCAGCTACGGGCAGCAGTCTCTTTTTGTCAAGCAGAACCGATTTTGCCATTTGAACGGCAGACGCTGCAGGAGCGTAGTATGCACTACCTGTTTTGAGGAGGCCCACGATCTCTGCACCTCCTTGACGTGTCCTCTGAACGATTTCTTCGAGTCGCTGGGCACTCATGAATTTCGTGACGGGAATGCCTCCTATTGAGCAGCTTTGTGTCAAGGGTACCATGGTATCACCGTGCCCTCCGAGGACCAGGGCATGGACATCTTCAACTGAGACACCGACTTCGGTGGCGATGAAGGACCGGAATCTGGCGGTATCGAGGACCCCTGCCATGCCTATGACTCTGCGAGCGGTGAAGTGGGATTTTTTCCACGCGGTATAGACCATGGCATCCAGCGGATTGGAGACCACGATGATAATTGCGTTTGGGGAGAGGGATGCAGCAGTCTCTGCGACGCTGCCCACGATCCTGACGTTGGTTGAGAGCAGATCGTCTCGACTCATTCCTGGTTTCCGGGCTATGCCTGCAGTTATGATAATTAGGTCGCTTCCCCGAGTTCGTTCGTAGTCATTGGTTCCCTCAACAAGAGTGTCGACTCCGAGGACAGGGGTGGTTTCCAGAAGGTCAAGTCCCTTTCCTTGGGGTATTCCGTCAAGAATATCCACCAGCACAACATCCCCTAGTTCCTGAGCGGAGGCATAAGCCGCCACCGAGGCGCCGACGTTTCCTGCACCAATCACCGTAATTTTTTTTCTGCCCATGTTACCCTCCATAGCATGTAGTTCTTTCACACCAGTTCCCTATCAAACCATTACGTGACCCCGCCGCGTACCCTTGTGCTCTGAAAGGCTCTGCCCCACTGCGCCCAGACGGAATGGCGAATTCTCAGAGCATATTACCCCTCTGACAGGGGGTCGGTATTTCGGTCTTGTTCTCCGACCATATCACGATGTCGATATTGGAGACAATTCGTGCTTTATGCCTATCGGATCAGAGGGCTCGATATTTTTCTGTTAGAAACTGTCGTAGAGTGAGCGATGGATTCTAGGCACGAGATCTTTAATCATTCTTGATATTGCCCGACTTCTATTGGAGAGGGTTTCGACGATGGAATCAGTCACGTCGTATGTGTGAGAAGCGGCAAGATCTCTTTTCCACAACACCTTCTTCGTATCGGACTTCTCGAGAGTGCACGCGACTCTTAGGGTTCCGATTCTTGCGGACTCCTTGCCGTCCGCCCGATACGCCGAGGGGGTGTCATCGAAGGAGAGGATCTCTGTTTTTAGGAGCAGATCTCCTCCACTAATGACCGGTTTGAGCCTGGTTCCTAAGGCGAACTCGCTGCGCAAGGAGTTCGTAAACTCCGTCTCAATACCGCGCACCGTGGAATTGTTCACCACGCTGGCCAAGGCGATGGTTTTTATTTCCGGAGGAAAAGGACTATCTCCGGGGTCTCCTGCAAACCGGTAGCCGCATCCAAGGCCCACCACGGTAATCACGAGAAGCAAAGACCAAGATCGTTTCAATACTCTCCTATCATCGACTCATGACAGTGCTTAATGTCAAGGCCTCAAAGAAGGAGTTTCAATCCCGGAGTCTCCAGGACGTCTCAACATTTCTATTGAACGACGACGTTTAATAGCTTACCAGGGACGACGATCATTTTCTTGATCGTCTTTCCCTCTATGAATCGTTGCACATTGGGCTCTTGGAGGGCAACCTGTTTGACATGTTCATCGGGAGCGTCCGCAGCCACAACGATTTCGGACCGTTTTTTTCCATTTACTTGAACAACGATGGATATTTGTTCCTGCTTAAGGAAATCCGGGTTGTATTCCGGCCATGGCATTTTCACGATACCCGGGCTTCCTCCCAGAGCTTGCCAGAGTTCTTCACACACATGGGGCACAAACGGAGACAGGAGAATCACCGCGGTTTGAATGCTCTCCATGAAGGCTTCCTGATTCTTTGATGATTGGTCTAATTCCCCAGGTGTAACACGGGACAACTCGTTGATCATTTCCATGATTGCGGCCACGGCTGTATTAAAGTGGAAACGGTGCGCTATATCCTCGGTGACTTTCTTGATGGTTTTATGCGTCAGGCGTTTGATGGATTTGGACGTTGTGGTTTCCTGGTCGGAATTGGGTTTTACCATCCTGTCTCTGTACTGGTAAACAAGAGTCCATACCCTGTTGAGGAAACGAGAGGCGCCTTCCACTCCTTCTGCGGTCCAATCAAGATCTCGCTCCGGTGGAGCGGCAAAGAGGCAGAACAAACGAACGGTATCAGCTCCGTAGGCGTTTATGAGTTCTTCCGGATCAACCACGTTTCCTTTAGATTTTGACATCTTGGCACCGTCTTTGATGACCATGCCTTGGGTCAGCAAGTTCGTGAACGGCTCATCCCACTTCTTAATGCTCAAATCTCTGAGAACCTTTGTGAAAAACCGTGAATAGAGGAGATGAAGGATCGCATGCTCAATGCCGCCGATGTATTGATCCACCGGCAGCCAGTATCCGTCGGCCGAGGGATCTATTATTCCTTCCTCATACTTTGGACCTGCATAACGATCGTAATACCAGGACGATTCCACAAAAGTGTCCATGGTATCGGTTT
>JAUPKT010000006.1 GCA_030837305.1 Thermodesulfobacteriota bacterium | reverse complement strand
TTGACCAGAGGGTGGTGGTCGTCGGTTGGGTGTTGAGACGAAGGGACCATGGTGGAGTCATATTTGTCGACTTGCGAGATCGGGCTGGCTTCGTCCAATTGGTCTTCAATCCTGAATATTCACCGGAGTGCCATGAAAAGGCCCATTTGTTGCGGCCTGAGTGGGTTGTGGCTGCGAGCGGCGTCGTCCGCCGCCGGCCGGACGATTCCATCAATCCGGATGTCCCCACCGGCACCATCGAAGTGTTCATCGATGAACTGAGGATTCTCAACCGTTCCGAAGTACCGCCTTTTCCCATTGACCAAGATGATCCTCCCACGGATACCGTACGGTATCGTTACCGTTACCTTGACTTGAGACGAACGGACGGCGCCCGTCGGAATCTGATGTTCCGCCACACGTGCAACATGCTGATCAGGAATTTTCTCAACAAAGAAGGATTCCTGGATATAGAGACCCCATTTCTCACCACCAGCACTCCGGAAGGCGCTCGAGACTATTTGGTGCCCAGTCGAGTGTCTCAAGGGTGCTTCTATGCTCTGCCTCAGTCGCCCCAAATCTTTAAGCAACTCCTCATGGTCTCAGGTTTCGAGCGCTATTATCAAATTGTCAGATGTTTCAGGGATGAGGACCTGCGAGCAGATCGTCAGCCGGAGTTCACCCAGCTTGACATCGAGACCTCTTTCCTCAACGAAGCGAGACTCTTTGATATAATCGAAAGAATGATGCAATTGCTCTTTCGAGAACTCCTCGAAATGTCCCTCCCCACTTCGTTCCCACGATTGACCTATCAGGAGGCCATTGCACGATACGGACTCGACAAACCTGATATCCGGTTCGGCCTGGAGCTTGTTGAACTGACCCGCCTGCTGAGTTCAACCGGGTTCGGCGTATTCAAGGGTGCCCTGGAAGCCGGGGGAATAGTCAAGGCCATGAAGGTTGAAAATGGGGAGAGGCTCTCCCGAAAGGATCTGGACGAACTCAGGGACTTTGCGGCAATTTACGAGGGGAAGGGAGTTGCCTATACACGAATACGGGAACAAGGTGAATGGCAGTCTCCCATCGCAAAATTCCTGACCCGGGAGGAAAGATCGGCCATCAACGAGGCTATGAAAGCCTCTGCTGGAGATGTGATTCTGTTCGCCGCCGACCAGCCGAGAATCGTAAACGATGTATTGGGAAACCTGCGCAATCATCTGGCGACCAAGTTGGAGGAAATCCCTCTCGGATCGTTTTCTTTTCTGTGGATAACCGACTTCCCCATGTTCGAGTATGATGAAGAGGAAGGGAGATATCAGGCAATGCACCATCCCTTCACTTCTCCGCGAGACGAAGATCTCGCGCTCATCGAGACCGACCCGGGTGCAGTGCGTGCCCGGGCGTATGACTTGGTGCTTAATGGGTCTGAAATCGGCGGCGGCAGCATGAGGATTTATCGCAGCGACATCCAAGAAAAGGTCTTTTCAGCGCTGGGTATCGATCAGAATCAGGCCCACGAAAAATTTGGCTTCCTGCTGGAAGCTTTGAGATATGGCGCCCCGCCGCACGGTGGAGTGGCCCTGGGTTTGGATCGCCTCATAGCCATCATGACCGGATCGGAGTCCATCCGGGACGTGATCGCATTTCCCAAAACTCAGAAGGCGGTCTGCCAGCTCACCGGCGCTCCTACCCCCGTGACGCAGCAGCAGCTCAAAGAATTGGGCATCAAGATGGCGGTCAAGAAATAAGGAGGTCGATTATGGCCAGTTGGGACCCCAAAAGAGGCGTTCTGTACCACGAGTACAACAAATTCAATAAGGTCAGATCGCTACGGGAAGTCGAAAGCCCTAATTTACTGAGGAATATTTTCCCTTACATTGACGTGCCCAAAGTAGACTTCGACTTTGCCATTCTCCCTATCAATCCTGCCCGCAACTTTCTCATCACGGATACGACATTTCGTGACGGACAGCAGGCTCGTCCCCCTTTTTCGGTGGAACAGGTATCAAACCTCTTTGACTTTCTTCACAAGATGTCCGGTCCCAGAGGCATTATTCGGCAATCAGAGTTTTTCGTCTATACGAAAAAAGATCGCGAATGCCTCGACGTGTGCCGAAACAAAGGCTACCAGTATCCGATCATCACGGGCTGGATACGGGCACAAAAGAAGGATCTGGCCAATATCCGAGGCGTGGGCCTCACGGAGACGGGTATTTTAACATCGGTGTCCGATTACCACATATTTCTCAAAATGGGATTGGACAGGCGAAAAGCCATGGAGAAATACCTGGATATGGTCCGTGCCACTCTGGAAAAAGGTATCACACCGAGATGTCATTTCGAGGATGTCACAAGGGCCGATATTTACGGTTTTTGTGTGCCCCTTGCGCAGTCACTTATGGAAATCAGAGAGGAATCCGGGACTGATATCAAGATAAGGCTGTGTGACACCATGGGATATGGCGTTACCTACCCTGGGGCCGCGCTGCCGCGCAGCGTCTCAAAACTGGTCCGAGCCATGATAGACGACGCCAACGTGCCGGAAGATCTCCTTGAATGGCACGGACACAATGATTTCCATAAAGGACTCATCAATGCCGTGAGCGCTTGGCTGTACGGCTGCAGCGGAGTCAACGGCACGCTCCTGGGCATCGGGGAGCGCACGGGAAACACCCCCATAGAAGCCCTGATGATAGAATATCTATCCTTACGAGGCCAATCCGACGGCATGGACACTCTGGCCATTAAAGAAATGGCCGAATACTTCGAAAAAGAGCTTGGTCATGCAATTCCGGACAATTACCCGCTTGTGGGCAGGGCCTTTAACACAACCAGCGCAGGCGTCCACGCCGATGGCGTCCTCAAGAATGAGGAAATATACAACATCTTCGACACCACTAAAATTCTTGGACGTCCGCCCGGTGTGAACATCACCGACAAATCAGGCATGGCGGGAATAGCCCATTGGATAAACGCCAACATCGAACTGGCAAAGGAAGAAAAAGTGGAGAAAAGCCACCCGGCCATCGCCAAGGTCTACGACATCATAACCGAGCAGTATGATAAGGGTCGAGTCACGGCCATGTCGGATAAGGAAATGATGGTGTTGGTCAAACGCTATCTCCCCGAACTCTTTATCTCCGATTGGGATCGCATGAAACTCATAGCCAGGGAAATGGCGTTCCAGATCGTGGAGCGGTTCACGACAACTACTCCTATGAGAACCCCGAAGCCGGAAACCATGGAAAAGGCCATGTTGGAATTTATTTCAAAATACCCCTTCATCCAATACTGTTATGTTGCGGACATGCAGGGGAA
>JAUPKT010000267.1 GCA_030837305.1 Thermodesulfobacteriota bacterium | reverse complement strand
TTTCAGCCGTCCGAGTTTATGAAAATCGCTGTCGTGATTTATCTTGCGAGCTATTTCTCCGCGCAGGAGACCTCACCCTACCCTGACCTCAAGAAACTTGCACTTCCCCTGCTGCTCATTATGCTCCCGGTCCTGATGATCTTAGCCCAGCCGGATCTCGGCACCGCCATTACTATTCTGGCAATTTCCACAACGCTCATTTTCTTTGTAGGAATCCGTTGGAGGTATATCGTTTCCGGAATCTTGCTCGTGGCCCCCTTGCTTTACCCTATTTGGGAACATGTTCTGAAGCCTTACCAGAAAAGGCGAATCCTCATCTTGCTGCGCCCGGATCTGGATCCACTGGGAGCCGGCTACCATATTCGCCAGTCGAAGATTGCCATTGGTTCCGGCATGCTATGGGGCAAGGGTTTTCTCAATGGAACCCAGAATAAACTGCATTTCCTCCCGGAAAAACATACCGATTTTATTTTTTCTGTCTGGGCAGAAGAATGGGGTTTTGTCGGCTGTTTTGTGCTCTTAATTCTTTTTGCGCTGATGATTCTGCTGTCCCTGAGAGTGGCCCGCAGGTCAAAAGACCGTTATGGTTCCCTGCTCGTGGTGGGTATGACCGCTCTCATCTTGTGGCAGGTGCTCATCAACATCGGCATGGTGATCGGCTTGCTGCCGGTAGTAGGGAACACTCTTCCTTATGTCAGCTATGGGGGCTCTTCTCTGATCGCCCTGTGTCTTGCCGTCGGCTTGATTGAAAATGTGAGCATGCGCCGCTACATTTTCCAGTTTCGCTAACGTTCCCGTGAAGCCCGGCAGAATTGTGATTTTTTGGTGCTTTTCACTTGCCAATATTTGGAACCTGTGGTAACAACCACGCCCGATCCGATCTCCATAGACCGCTTCGGCGGACTAAATTGCCCTCCGGTGCGTGAATGCCGGTGCGGGCCTAAGGCTAATACGTGGTAAAAGGGGTGGCTTGCAGCCAAAATTGCCGGACGCTGGGACAGAGGAAGGGAAAAAATGATCAGCATTGATGTAACCTTTTTGATTCAGATGGCTAACGTTATGGTCTTGCTTTTTTTGATGAATCTCTTCCTTTACCGCCCTATTCGCCGAATTGTCGCGCAAAGGAACCAGTTCGTTGCCGAACAACAGGAGGCGATTGAGCGAGCGGATGGTGAGGCTGCCTCAGCGCTTGAGGAATTCAACGCTAGAATTCAGGGGGCTCGCAACGAAGGACGGGAGAAAATCCAGGATATCAAGTCTGCGGGTTACGAACAGGAGAAGGGATTGCTGCAGGCGGCTACCGACCAGGCGGGCAAACAGGTGCAGGCTCTCCGGACGACGATTCAGAGTGACATCAAAAAGGCGCGCAAACAGCTAAAGACGCAGATCGATGCTTTCTCGGTCGAGCTGGCACAGAAGATATTGGGAAGGAATCTCTAGATGGGTGAGTGTGAGAGGGGGTATGAAATGAGGGTGAAGAGTGCATTACCCCTCCTATGCGCAGCATCGCTCCTTGCGTTGCAGGGAATCTGCTGGGCTTCAGAAGGGGGAGGTCATGGAGGTGGTCTAAATTGGACGGATTTTGCCTATCGGCTTGTTGCCTTCTTAATTCTGGCTGCAATCCTGGTGAAACTTCTCAAGAAGCCAATCAGCAGTTTTTTGGTCTCGAGGCGTGAGGAGATCCAGAAGTTGTTGGCCGAATTAGAGGTCAAGCGACTGGAGGCGGAGCAAAGGAGCGCAGAATATAAGTCAAAGCTTGCGGCTCTTGAGGATGAAACCAAGAGGATCATCGCTGAGTTAATTGCGGAAGGGGAAGCCGAAAGAGAGAAGATCATCCAGGCTGCCCAGAAACAGGCCGACTACATCAAGCAGCAAGCGGACCTGGCCATTCAGCAAGAGATCAAAGCTGCCAAAGAGAGTCTCCAGGAGGAAATCGGCCAGCTTACCGTGGCCGCGGCGGAAGCGTTGGTGCGCAAGAACTTGCAACCTGCGGATCAAGATCGCCTGGTTCGGGATTTCATGACAAGGGTGGTGGAGGCGAAGTGAAGAATCTAGTCATAGCCAAACGTTATGCCAAGGCATTGTTTAACTTGGCCCAGGAAGATGGAAAGGTTGAACAATATGGACAGGAGCTGGATGCTTTCGTTCGGCTCATAGGGGAGCTTCCTGATTTGTCGAATGCCATACAAAATCCCTTGTATAAGGAAGCAGCCCGAAAATCAGTATTTCACTCAGTCGCAGACAGGATGGGTTTAACACCGATCATCAAGAGCTTCATCAATCTCCTAATTGGAAAGAAACGTGTTCAGAATGTTGCGGAAATAGCCGAATATTACCACAAGCTGATCGACATACACGCCAATATCGCACGGGCTCAGATCAAGGCTGCAACATCTCTGGATGAAGGGGTCATTGAAGAAATCGCGCAGACCCTTGAAAAGATGACCGGCAAGAAGGTAGTGGTCGAGTTTCAGCAGGATAAAAGCTTGATTGGAGGCGTTATAGCCAAGATTGGCGATTTGGTTTTAGATGGGAGTGTCAGGCGGCAGTTACTCAATTTTAAGGAAACCATGAAGAGGGGTGCGTTAGGTTAATGGAAATCAGAGCCGAAGAAATTAGCCAAATTATCCGAGAGCAGATCAAGGATTACGAGAAGCAGGTTGAACTCAGCGAAACAGGCCGTGTGCTCTCCGTTGGTGACGGCATTGCTCGCGTTTATGGCGTCGAGAAGTGCATGTCAATGGAATTGCTTGAGTTCCCTACGGAACATGGATCAGTTTTTGGTTTAGCCCTCAACCTCGAGGAAGACAATGTGGGTGTCGCGATCATGGGAGAAGACTACCACATCAAAGAGGGAGGGGAGGTTAAGCGCACCGGGCGTATTGCCGAGGTTCCGGTGGGTGATGCGGTTCTGGGTCGAGTTATCGATCCGGTCGGTGCCCCCATCGATGG
>JAUPKT010000266.1 GCA_030837305.1 Thermodesulfobacteriota bacterium | reverse complement strand
GTAACAAATTATTAAATCATTCCGGTCACTCGCTGTCAAGAAGTTTGCCGCAGTCGGTACAAGAAAATGATGCCGCCTCCCAGTGGATCGAAACTTCGACATTCGGCCTTGAGGCTTCTCATCAAGTGTGCAACACTACCCCGGCGCAGCATGGTGCCGCAAGGAAGGCCAATACGCGCCCGAGAGCAATTCTCTGTGCGCAGACGAATTCAACAACAAGAACTATCAATGACATTATCTTTTCCAAACTGTTCCGACAAAAAAACGTATTCCTTCGGAAAAAACTGGCAGACTTTTCTCAAGAGCTATGATGAGGAACGACTCCGGCACGCCGCGTTGTCCTTACGAGATTTTCTCGGAATCTCCGATCTCAAGAATATGTCCTTCCTGGACATCGGCTGCGGCAGCGGACTGTTTTCTTATGCCGCTCACCATCTGGGAGCATCTCGAGTCGTCAGTTTCGACATCGACCCGTTCAGCGTGGAGTGCTGTTTGTATCTTCACAGAATGTCAGGGAGTCCTTCCACCTGGACGGTTCGCGAGGGATCCATCCTCGATAAAGAGTTGATGCACGGCTTGGGAAAATTCGACGTGGTCTATTCGTGGGGCGTACTTCATCATACTGGTAGAATGTGGGACGCCATTGCCAATTCAGTCGATATGGTTACCCCGAGTGGATACTTATACATAGCTCTCTACAATAAGATACTTGCTCGGCATGGAAAGGCATCGTGGATTCATGACTTCTGGTTGAGAGTGAAGAAAAGCTACAACCGGCATCCATGGCTTGGCGCTTATGTTCTGGAACCCGCTGCCATGGCTGCCTATCTTGCGATGGTCATAGCCAGAGGAGAAAATCCCTATTCCCACGTCAAGAATTACAAGTCTCACCGTGGCATGAGCTGGCGCACCGATGCCACAGACTGGCTCGCAGGCTATCCCTATGAATTTGCCACAGTGGAAGAGGTCTTCCTTTTCGTACGATCCTGCGCTCCTGATCTAGAATTGATTAACATCAAAGTCACCGGCGGGCGCGGGCTGAACTGGTTCCTGTTCAAGAAAAAAGCCGCGGACAATGGGTAGGTACCTTTGAAGAACTCATATCGGACCTGCAACATCGAAGCTTCACGAACCTGATGTGTGAGCCGGAGATCCAACGCCGGCTCGGAACATGATGGCTGCCAGGATCAGGAGCGTGGCCACGATGGCAAAAGGAATGCGATAGTCCGTACCGGAACTGAAAATACCAATGAGCAGGCCGGCCAAGAGAGGACCGGAAGCGTGGCCCACGTCAAAAATGGTCCCGAAGGTGCCCATGGCCGATCCGAGATTATCTTCCTTGCAGAAGTCAGCCACCAAGGCAGCGGCCGAAGAGGTCACCACCGCTTCTCCCAGACCGAAGACTGCCGCCAACAAAAGCAGGATGCTGAAACTGTTGAACCAGGGAATCAAGGCAAAGGGGACCGCACACACAAACATTCCCCAAAAAAGAAGGCTATGGCGTCCGTGTCGGTCGGAAATTCTCCCCATGAGCGGCTTCGCTACTACCGTGGAGGCCATCTGGACCCCCCAGAGCAGTCCGGCCTGGAAGGCACTGAATCCGCAAACCATCACCGCATAAATGGGAAGAAAAGCCTCTAAAGCACCCACCGAGAGATTCTGGATACCTTCCATATTGCTCGTAAGAAGCACGCGCCGGTCCATGAGGATCTCCTTCACACCGGTGCGAAACTTTGTCAAGACCGACCGCACGGTCCGACCATCTTCACTGGTCGGCTGGTCCCAACGCCCCCGCATGACCCACAATGCGATCATAAGCGATGCCATGCCCAGGGCAGCCACCACTCCATAAATGATGTGGAAATCTTGAAGAGCAGGCTCCTGATCCCCGGAAAGCCAGGATAAGAGAAATCCCCCAAGGGGAGCCCCAACCAGAGTGCCTAAAATGGTTACGGAAGAAAACCATGAAAGCATCTCTCCACGCTTGTTTCCGGCAACACTCACCACTACCGCCATGACCACCGGGCCGTAAACGGCAGTCGCAAAACCGTGGAAAAACCGCACCACCACCAATGCTTCGTAAGAAGTGACAAACAAATACGCGAAGGGAACCAACGCGAAGACTGCAAGTCCCATGAAAAGTGTCCGGGTTCGGCCGATAACATCCGACAGAACACCTGCCGGCATCTTGAAGAAAATACCGGTCACGGTGGATATGGCTACTGCAAAGCCAACCGCTTCCGGCCCGGCACCCAGTGACGCGGCGAAGAGAGCAAGCACCGGGGTTCGTGCCAACCCGTAAGAGGCCCTTGCGAGAAAGCCCACTGCACAAAGGCCCTTGAAGGTCGACAGAAAATCCTGGACCGGGCTGGATCCGTTCCCCGGCAAAGCAACGGTTCCTGAATCAGAGGTGGTCATAGCGTGTCCTGCTGTGAGTCTTCGTGTCTCTTCTTCATGAGACCTTGAATTTCCTCATGATATTGCAGATGTCTCGCAAGCGGTCCGTCCCCTTTGTTCAG
>JAUPKT010000265.1 GCA_030837305.1 Thermodesulfobacteriota bacterium | reverse complement strand
GAAAATAGCAGAGGCACACGGCGGGAGCGTATTGGTTCAACAGAGACGAAACAAGGGCATAGTCTTCACATTGCGCTTACCCCGCAACTGAGGGATGATATTGAACTCACGCGTACTCGTTATCGACGATCAGCCTTCCATATTGGAATCTATGCAGATCTTTTTCCGGTTGCGAGGATGGGAGCCATACACGGCTGTGACGGGTCCCGAGGGATTACGATTGGCCGGAGATGTTAAACCGTCTCTGGTGGTGCTGGACCTGAGGCTTCCGGGCATGAACGGGCTGGAAGTTTTGGAGCAACTGCGGAGTCGACTCCCCGACACGTCGGTTATCATGATCACTGCCTATCAAGATATGGAGAGTACGATCCAAGCCACCAAATTGGGAGCTTTTGATTACATCCACAAACCCATCGACATCAACGAAATGGATGCGGTCTTAAAACGGCTGGAGCAATCTGCAGCGCTGGGTGACCAAAGTGATTCAGATACCCATGAGCACGATCATTTCTTGCAGAAGGATAACAGCCAGATTGTTGCAAGAAGCAGAGGGATGAAGGATGTATTCAGAACCATCGGCCTTGTTTCAGACTCCAGAGTCACAGTCTTGGTACAGGGAGAAAGCGGAACGGGCAAGGAGCTTATAGCAAGGAATATACACTGTAACAGTCTCTGGAGCGATAGGCCTTTCACCGTGATGGACTGTTCGACTTTCGTGGAAACACTTATGGAAAGCGAACTTTTCGGTCATGAAAAAGGCGCTTTTACAGGCGCTCATGAGAAGCGTAGGGGTCGTCTTGAGTTGACAGCAGAGGGCACAGTGTTCTTTGACGAAATAGGAGAACTGCCCCTACAGCTACAAAGTAAACTGCTGAGATTTCTGCAAGAGAGAGAGTTTGTACGGGTAGGAGGCAACCGACCGATCCACTCAAGTGCCCGGATAATCGCTGCTACGAATCGTGATCTCACCAAACTTGTTCAGGAGCGGAGATTCCGAGAGGATCTTTACTACCGCCTCAAGGTGGTAACGATTGATGTCCCCCCTCTGCGACGGAGGAAGTCCGATATACCGGTGCTCTCGAGTTACTTCTTGAAAAAGATTGCTTATCGTGACGGCTCCAAACCAAAACGTCTGGCGCCTGAAGCCCTGAAGGTGCTCCTAGATTATGATTGGCCGGGCAATGTTCGCCAGTTGGAGAACATGTTGACCAGGGCAGTGGTGATGACCAGGTCCACGGTGCTGACTGGCGAGCACACAGCCGCGTGCCTCGAAGATTCGCCGGGGGTAGGGATCAGCCTTGATACGGATCAAAGCCTGGAGTCGGTTGAGCGAGATCATATCCAGAGTGTATTGGCAGGTCATCGGTGGCACTTGGGGAAGGTTTGTGCTCAGCTGGGCATCTCAAGGCCAACTCTGCGATCGCGGATGAGGAAGTACGGTATTTCCAAAACCTGAAATAGCCACACCGTTTTGTCGCTCCAATATAAGGCTAGTTTTTCCAAGTCACCATGGCAACACCCAGGACCGCGAGCGCCATACCCAAAATGGCGATGAGTTCCAGTGTTTCCCCAAACATGAAATATGCTATTAGTGCAGTGCACGGCGGAACCAGGTAGAACAGACTAGCCACGGCGGAGGCCTTGCCCCGGCGAATGAGCACATACAATAGCGTGATCGCTCCTACCGAAAGAACAATACTCAGCCACAGGAGTGCGAAGACAAATTCTCCGGACCACTCGATTGTCATAGTTTCGAAAACGGGTGCAAGTAAGACCAGAATGATAGCGGCAGCCGCGTACTGAATCACTGCGCCGGTTCGAAGATCCATCATGCTACAGTGCTTTTTTTGATACAGGGTACCGGCTGTCATCCCGAGAAGCGCCACGAGGCTCCACATGAGTCCACCGAGATCATCTGCTCTGAGGGACAACTTGTTCTGAACTACGAAGGCAACTCCTACAAGTCCGAGTATGAAT
The DNA here is from genome assembly GCA_030837305.1 of Thermodesulfobacteriota bacterium. Classification (GTDB taxonomy): domain Bacteria; phylum Desulfobacterota; class Desulfomonilia; order Desulfomonilales; family Desulfomonilaceae; genus JAUPKT01. The sequence continues at coordinate 1,058 of JAUPKT010000265.1, read as the reverse complement.
CCTGCCCATTGACGGGCGGTTACCCTTTCCCCGAGAAAAGGTCCGGCTAACGCAGCTGTCAACAGCGGTTGCAGCCCCACTATTAGGGCGGTGACGCCGGCTGGAACCCCTTTATAGATGGACGAGAAAACTCCGCTGAGGAACGTCGCATGGATGAGGATACCTGTTGCGCCCAAGTGGAACACTTGACGGAAACTCTCCGGCCAAGGGGCACGAGTTGCCAGGGCAAGGATCATCAGAAGCGCCGTGACGATGAGGAATCGCACCATGAGGAACGTAAACGGTTCTGCATACGGCAAACCCAGTTTGGCTCCGATAAAGCCGGTACTCCAAAGTATAACGAACAGTGCTGCGATCGGCATTTGGCCAATCCTTTCGGACACAGTCCGGGAAAAACCACACGGCGGTATGCCGAGCCGGCTCAACTTTGTGTGCGCCTCTTCGGCTGTGCTAGGTTGCATCTACGGGCAAGCCCCCAAATGGTAAGACATCGGGGAAATGCTCTCTTGCCTCAGCCAGAACTCTTGGGTCACTGTGAACCGGAGCACTGACGAGAGTTTGCTTTCCATCGTTTGATACCCACCGCAAACGGTAGCCGCCCCATTGATCCTCGATCAACTGTATCGTGTTCTCTCGGAACCTGTTTTCTCTCACGATGCGATATGACATCAGTGCGGTCATGTCATGACTGACCCTGCTGGCTCGTGTCTACTTGTATCGATCAGACTTGCAAGATGTGTTCCGGAAAAAGGGAAGGAAAGCAGATCTTTGAAAAAAACCAATTTAATCCGGGATTATTGTCGAGACTCCTTCGACGCCCCGGCTATGTGACTGAGGTCAGTACTCGTAGGGCAGAAAAAGTTTTCGGTGCTCGTCCAAAGCGAACCGATCGGTCAGGCCCGCAATGTAGTCGCAGACAATCCGCTCCTGCGCATCTCCTGCTTCCTTGATCCTTTTCTGAACACCGGGAGGCAACTGTGAAGGTCTATCAACGTATTCTTGGAATAAATCGCGTACCAACCGGTATGCCTTGTATTGCATGCGCAGGATCTTGTGTT
>JAUPKT010000264.1 GCA_030837305.1 Thermodesulfobacteriota bacterium | reverse complement strand
GTCTTTTCAAGAATATACTCTGCCGCGGCCACGGCGGATATACACACCATGATGCGTTCTTGCTGAAGTTTTTGCATCAGCATGAAAAAGCCTGCGCCCTTCTCGCCCAATCTGTTTGCCTTTGGTATCCTACAATCGTTGAAAAACAACTCAGCCGTATCCTGGCTATGCCATCCTATCTTCTTGAGGTTTCTCCCCTTCTCGAAACCGGGAGTGCCAGCTTCTACGAGATAAAGACTCAGGGCTCGGTGAGGCTCCGGCTCGTTTGGATCGCGTGTGGCGAGCACCAGCAAATCACAATTAATCCCATTACTGATAAATGTTTTTTGGCCGTTGATGATAACATGATCCCCATCTTCTCGCGCCGACGTACGCATGGCCGCCAGATCACTGCCGGTGTTGGGCTCTGTCATGGCAACGGCCGTAATGATCTCTCCAGAAACACATCCGGGTAAATATTTGCGTTTTTGTTCCTCCGAGCCATACGCCGTGATGTATGGCACGACCACATCACTGTGCAAAGGGGCGGCAAGACCGGCGTGGCTTGTGCGAATAAGCTCCTCGGACATGATGACTGAATAGAGGAAATCTGCTCCCATACCACCATATTCTTCAGGAACATCCATGCAAAGAAAACCATTCTCACCCATTCTCCTCCAGATGCTCCTGGGAACAATACCGGCCTCTTCCCACTCATCCACAAAGGGAATGACTTCTCTCTCAAAGAACCGACGCAACGTCTGCCGAAAAATTCTATGTTCCTCAGAATATTTTAGTATTTCCATACCAATCCCCCGTTAAGATGTTCAACACGATGATCACGAACCGTATTTTCCAATAATGGCAATGCTGCATACATTCATGAAGGGCACGCCACCGAGGTTGTGAGTCAATCCGTAGACCGGATTCTCTATTTGGCGTTGACCCGCTCGTCCATGGAGCTGCAAATACATTTCATACAGCATGCGTAAACCCGATGCACCGATTGGATGGCCAAAACACTTGAGCCCTCCATCTACTTGGCAGGGAACACTTCCGTCGCGATCATAGAAACCCTCGAGAGCGTCGTAAACCGCCTTTCCTCGTTCAGAAATGTGCAAATCCTCGTACGTAACAAGCTCAGTGATGGAGAAACAGTCATGCACTTCCATCATACTGATATCTTTGCGCGGATCTTGAATGCCTGCCTCTTTGTACGCTCGAATACTGCATTGATCGGTCGTCATAAAGTGGTCTCCGTCCCAATCGTTATAGGCCATTTCCTCGCCGCTGCTTAACGCCAATTGAAGGGCTTTAACAGTGACGAAATTTTTCTTACCCATCTGTTTGGCCTTTTCCACCGTGGTTACAAGTGCGCAGGCAGCGCCATCGCTGACCCCGCAACAGTCGAACAACCCCAAGGGATAAGCCACGATGGGGGCAGACAAAACCTGTTGCTCGGTCACAGGTTTTTTCAAGTGAGCTTTAGGGTTTAAGGCTCCGTTGGCATGGCTTTTCACAGAAACATGGGCTATGGCCCTTTTCAGGTCGTTCTCCGGTATCCCGTATTTGGCGGCATACGCTGAGGCTAATTGCGCAAAAGCCCCGGGAGCCGTAACGTTCGGCCACCATAGCCAGCTCAACGAGCCCCAATTGGATCCAGGATTCGGCAGACCACCGTACCCGGTGTCTTTGAGCTTTTCCACTCCCATGGCCAAGCACACGTCATACGCGCCCGAAGCAACAGCATAGACCGCTCCGCGGAATGATTCCGTGCCACTGGCACAAAAATTCTCTACTCTTGTAACAGGAATGAAAGGAAGTCTGAGTGTAGTGGATAAAGGCAAACCGCTCTTGCCGACATTTACCTCTTCAAGACACGTACCGAGCCACGCAGCCTCGATGTCCTTCATGTCAACATTCGCGTCTTGAATGCATTCAGAGAAGGCCTCTACCATGAGTTCTTCCGCACCGACATCCCACCTTTCGCCGAACCGTGTACAACCCATACCTATGATCGCTACTTTATCTCTTATACCCTTGGCCATGGCACTTTCCTCTCAAAACTTGAAGAGTTTTTCTATCAATTGAGACTTCATGAGGTCGCCCTCTATCTTAAGTTTTCCTGTGGTGAAAGCCTGTATCGCATTCAGTTTGCCCTGGGTCAGGCTCACGAAATCGCCCCCTTCCATTGAGATGATCGTCGTGGGTTTGTCATGAAGCCCCTCACCGACAGAGCACTTTCCGTCTTTGATGACAACAAACCAATTGCCGGCATCCGGACCTGCAAGCTTAAATTGAAAGACAATATCCAGACCCACCGCTTTGTCCGGCTGAAAAGCGCCGGGGATTCTGTCAAAAATCAGACGGACCGACGATGTCGTCTCTTTCTTGGACGGCCCTTGGGAAGATGAGGTCCCCTGTACCATGTCAACCAGCGCCACTGTCGCATTGGCGAACTCCCGAGCATCCTTCAGGTCGCTCAAGACTTGCCAATTTTTCAACAATTCCTCAGGAGACGGCGGTTCATCATCTGCTCCTAGAGCGATTCCACATCCGGTGACGATACTGGCACGATTAAAACAACCCGCCCCTGCATTGAAAATCATGCCGCTGTGAGAGCACTCTTTGGCACAAAGATAGAGGACCAACGGCGCTATCTGTTCCGGTTTAAGCTTTTCGGCCACATCCGCCGGCAAGATATCTTCCGTCAATCTCGTGGCAGCAATAGGTGCTACGGTGTTCACGAGAATACCGTATTTTTCTCCTTCGAGCTTCAGGGTATTCATTAATCCTACCAAGGCCATCTTGGCGGCCGAATAATTTGTCTGCCCGAAATTACCGTAGAGACCTGCAGCTGATGTGGTAAAGATGATGCGTCCGAACTTATTTTCCTTCATGCATCTGAACGCCGGTTGGGTTACGTAAAAGGCCCCATCCAAATGGACATCCAATACCTTTCTCCAATCATCCGGTTCCATCTTGGCGAGGGTCTTGTCCCTTAAAATTCCTGCGTTGTTGATCAAAATGTCGACTCTACCGTAGGCCTCTAAAGCTGTTCGTATAATGGCTTCCCCACCGTCGGGGGTTACCACCGAATCATAGGACGCCACAGCAGAGCCACCCTCGGCTTTGATTTGAGACACTACCTCGTCCGCGGCGCTCTGGCTGATCCCTGAGCCGTCTCGAAGGCCTCCAAAATCGTTTACGACTATTTTTGCCCCTCGCCTGGCCAGTTCCAGGGCGTATACTCGACCGAGTCCCCGTCCGGCTCCTGTTACAACCGCTACTTGGCCTTCAAAAATCAGAGCATGCCTATTCTCATCTGCCTGCGTCGCCTCCAAAGGCAACGGAACGGCCTTCCAAAAATATCCCGTGAAACCACGTTCTTTGTCTACATAGCGACGTCTGAAAGCAAGCCTCACTTTCTGGCCTACTTTGACTTCGCTGAGTTCGCAATCCGTGAAATCGGCCATGTAACGCCCACCGCCCTCAAATTGAACCATGCCGTATATGGCAGGCGGATCGACTGAAACCGCAAGCAAATCACCCGTAAAACTTTTCACTATGGCCGATACATCGGTAAACTCGTAATCATCTTGAGAATTCAAGGCCCTGCAGGCGGGATTCACACAAATATCCATCTTTGGAAATTGAGGGGTCCCGCACTCACGGCACTTGCCCCCGACCATTCCCATCAGCATTTTTCTCTTGCGCCAAAGCACAGTCATGGCTGTTTGGGATGGAAACTCAGCACGAATGCCCATCTCGGTCTGAATGAGGTCCCTGAATTTCAAAAATTTCGGATAATTCTCAATCACCCGCTTGTTATCCAAAGATCCTTTAATGCCATTTCTTGGACCTAAGTTACGAATATTATCCGTCACAACAAAGAAAAGTGCGTCACATCCTTGGCCAAAACCGGCCAAGAGGATCCGATCCCCCGGCTTGGCTTGCTCCAAGGCACTCACGAACATAACCAGAGGATGCGCAGCTCCCGTTTCTCCGCACACCTCGTGCATGTTGTCCACTACATTTTCCGGCTTCACCCCTAACTTCTTGGCAATGTTTTTGTGCTCAGCCTTAAAGAAGCAAGGGAAAACCAATTTGTCGATGTCGTTGACACTGAGAGAGAGTTTCTTGAGGAGGCCCGTGACGGCCTCAGGAATTATTTTTGAATAACCCTCGTCCCTCACCCAGCGCTCTTCCCACATGTAGTCATAACGGTTGAGAGTGCCTCGAAAGTGATCGACAAAATCGTGAGCAACGGAATGGGACCCTATAAATTCGGCCAACACATCTGTTTTGCCGACCAGGAGTGCCGCAGCTCCGTCTCCAAACCACATCTCATAGAAATAACCGGCCCTGGTTTCTCGCCGATCAGCGGCCACTACCAACGCATTCTCTATTTCGCCATCTCCCGCCAGACGAAGAGCGGAAACGAGTCCGGAAGTGCCGGCACGAAGGGAAGATCCAATGTCCTGCAAGACGATTTCATTCTTGAGATTCAGGGCGGTCTTAAGGATTCCCGCATTGGAGCGATCGGCAAAAGGCGGAGTGGTGGAGCACATGAGCACAGCATCCACCGTTGATTTGTCAACGCCACGCAGACAGTCCCGTGCTGCCTCGGTAGACATGGTGAGACTATCCTCATCCCAATTGCAGAAAGAACGTTCACCCTGAGCCACCATCATAATGGCAGGCGCAAACCAACCCATGTGTTGAAATATGGCGGAACGAGACAACCGAAGCTTCGGAACATATCCTCCAAACGAAGTGATGCCTATCATGGAAAGAGTCTCCTGTCGCGAATCAGAATTTGAAGAGCTTTTCGATGAGTTGAGATTTTATGATATCTCCCTG
>JAUPKT010000263.1 GCA_030837305.1 Thermodesulfobacteriota bacterium | reverse complement strand
GCCTGTTCAGGGGGTTGACCTAAGTTGAGCGGTCCAAAGGCCACATCTTCAATCACGGTGGGACAGAAGAGCTGATCATCTGAATCCTGAAACAAGAAACCCACTTTTCCTCGAATCTTCGCAAAATCTCCCTCTGTGGCTCTTCTTTTTCCCAGAATCTCCACGTCTCCGACTTGCGGGGCCAGCATTCCCATTATGACGTGACACAGGGTGGTTTTTCCGCAGCCATTGGCCCCTATCAAAGCCACTTTGTCCTTCGCATGGAGATCCAGACTGAGTCCGTCGAGGATGATCTTTGAACCGTAGGAGAAGTGGACGTTTCTGAGGTGAATCATGTTCTCTCCATAGTCACCGACATCTGGGTGCGTTCAGACTGCCAAGAGAACAATCCCGAAAGCAATACTGGAACCGGCAAAAGCATAGTCACTTCTTTTCATCTCATAGTGGTGCAAAATGTAAAACTTCCCTGCGAAACCTCGACATTTCATGGCCTGGAGTATTCGTTGCGCACGGTCAAAACTCCTCACGAGGAGCATGCCCACAAGATATGCATAGGATCGGTACGTGTGCATGTCGGTGCGCGGTCGAAATCCGCGCATCTTCATGGCATTGTGGAGTCGGTGGTATTCCGCCTGGATCACATGAATATATCGAAAGCAGAAGAAAAAGAGATGCACCAACTTGTCAGGTATCCCCAAATGGCTCATGGCATGCACCAACGTGAAGATAGGCGAGGTCCCGAGAAGCGCCATTACCATGAGAATGATGGAATTGGACTTGAGGGTTATCAGTGCTGCCTGAAGCAATCCTTCACGCTGGATGCTCAACGGGCCAAGGGTGTAGACCGTTTCTCCTTCAGTGGTGAGGGGAAGGAACATCCAAATGAACAAGATAAAACCATTTACAATGGCCAAGCGTGCTAGAACAAGCCGAGCCTCGAGCTGAGCACAGATGATGAGAAGAACCGGGAGACTGAGGCTCAAGGCTGTGACATGTACGTTGTTGTTCAGTGCTACAACCACAGAAAAGACGAGAGTGAAAACGATCTTCACCCTCGGGTCCAAATGGTGGACCCATGAGTCGCCCGATGCAAATGCTTCCATGTCCATAGAGGGACTCCCTTTGTGTTAATTTCGTGATGCCCGTTTTTGTCCCCAGAAGAACGCTCCTATGCCGATAATTCCCACAATCCAGCCAATTCCACCAATAATTTCATTTAGTTTTGGACCTCTCATTTTTTCTTCCAGGAGGATCTTTTCCTGGCTGCCCAGCATTTTGATAATAGGAGCAAGCTTCTCGTCCAATGAGGCTTCAACATTACGGCGCAACGTCTCCTCATCAAGTGATGGCTGCGGAATTGAGATGCTGGATTGTATCAACTCCGCCTTGGCGCTTGCTTCGGGAGATTGCGGCGTGGGTTCTGTCGCACCGGCGATTTGAATGACGCCTTCCTTCGGTGCAACAGACTCTTGGGGCGCTTGGGCCATGGTCTCCTCCCGTTCGATTTGAGAAGCTCCCTTGTACAGTCGGCGTGGAATTTCCGACTCCCCGATGGAATATTCAGCCCTATGCCCCATCTCCGCTTCCAAGACTATTTTCAGTCCGCCGTGAGAGAACGGTAGATCCTTTATAGTGAAAGAATACAATCCTTTGGTATCTGTTTTACCTTCCAAGAGTTTGTTTCCAGACCCATCAAAAACCCGGATCAGACAATTTTGGGCCTTGACTCTTCCACTGAAATACCCATCCACCATTATGCTCTCGCCTTCAACATAGGCGAATACATTGACCTTATGGGCGAAGACATCCGCGGCTGCTCCCGCATTGAATAGAACAGCCATTACCCAAATTGTCATCAAGGCTCTTAATCCTCTTGCCCAAAAAGCGACACCTGTCTTCAATCTCCCGATCCTCCGTTCACTGGTCATGACACCGGTTTAACGAGTCGAAATCTCAAGGCGTCTCATGAAATGAGACATGATCTGCGAAACGAACCATTTTGCAGTCACAGCATTTCAGGCCTGACCTTCCTCACGAACTCGACGATAAAGACGGTTATCAATCCTTCAATGATCATGATCGGAAGATGGGCAGCCACCATGAGCCTGGCTGCAGTGTCCATTGATTGTCCCAGAGCAAGAACCAGCGAAGCCGCCACCAATATTCCCGAAAACAAGATCGAGCCTGCTCCGGCAACAAACTCAGCCGCTGCGCGTACTGCGGTGCGTTGACTCTTCATGAAATACCTGCCCGCATAACCCAGCATCACCGCAGGAAACGCCATGTTGAACGTGTTGATTCCCAGGGTCGTCAAACCGCCGAACTCAAAGAGCACGGCCTGGAGAGCAAGTCCAACGAAAATGGCGGGGAAAGCGAGCCACCCCAAGAGGATGCCGCACAGGCCATTGAGTACGAGATGGGCTGCGGAAGGGCCTATGGGCACATGGATGAGAGAAGCCACGAAGAAGACAGAGGACAAGACTGCCACTTCCGGCAGCTTCTCGTAATCCATTTTTCGGAGACCCACGGCAAGCCCGACGAGGGTGAGAGCCGCTCCTGTCCCCAATAGAGGTGCCGTCAATACACCTTCTGAAATGTGCATGGTTCAACGATCATTGAAGTTTGCAAATCGACTTAATTTTCTCTCTCAGTGCTGGAGTCAGTGCATGTCGTTGATGCAGATCAGGGCTAGGTCTCTTGCAACGTACATGACAACCCGTGTATTGTTACATTATTGATCAACGTGCTATTAGTCAAGGCCTCACGTCAGATCCCTCGCAAGTAAAGGCTGGATTCGTAAGAAAACTCTTATGGTTCATCAGAAAAAAATAGGGTGATGGCGGTATGGTGTCAATGGGAGTGATATCCAAGGTTCCATGAGGGTTTCTTCGTGGTATGGAGACTGGGGGAAAAACTTCTTGACAGCCAACTCTAACTAAGTTAGCTTTGTCTAACTTTTCCGTGGTTATAAAACAGGATTACCTGAGAATCAATACTGTGAATCGGCTTGATGAGAAAAGTATTGGGAATCGGCATTTCTTATCAACACCCCCCTTGTCTCTTGGTCGGGATCATTCGTGCCCTTTCCGACCGAGGCCGGAGCGGAAATTTCTGCGGCCTGGGTATGATTGTTATTGCAGTGGTCGTGTGATTC
>JAUPKT010000262.1 GCA_030837305.1 Thermodesulfobacteriota bacterium | reverse complement strand
CGAGGCCCGCATTAATGGTGCGGACGGTTTTGACAGGAGCCGGATAAACCCCATATTCATTGGCAATTCTGCGCAACGCGATCCCGGACTCTATCTGTTGTACGTCCCTGGGGCATTGCTGGGGGCATCTTCCGCAGGTGGTGCAACGCCAAATGTCTTCACTTTCGATCTCGGTCAGGCCGAACGTCGCCTCACGGACCAGCTTGCGCATGCTGAAACTTCTGACCCTGTTCCACGGGCACACAGTGTCGCATAATCCGCATTGGAAGCATCTCTTGAACGCGTCTCCGCCGCTCGCTTTTATGACATCGATGATCTCTTTATAGGGGGTTACAGTCTCCACTGTTTTCCTTCCTCTTCTTTCGGCTCACGTTTCAGCCCTTCTTTGACGCCGATATCCGGGCAACGGTGTCCATGACCTTCTCCCAGCCGTACTTGTCGATCATGGATTCCAGTCCTATCTCCACGTCCTCCAGCTTCTCTTCTTCTTCGACTTCCTCTTCCCTTTCCTCGTAAATCAGGGCATCGTTCAAGCACCACTGGACACAGAGGGGTTTTTCTTGTGCGGGATCATCTTCACACATGTCGCATTTGAGAGGGAGACCGGAATCGGGTTCTTTGAAAAGATCCCTTGATGGGCAGGATGCCCTGCAGAAACCGCATTCGTCGTATTCTTTTCCATCGATCAGGTATTTGTCTCGGCCCATGCATTCGGCAGGAGCATACTCACCGGCATATACGGGGACATATAGGTCGCGTAGCGGTTCACGAATCACACGGATGCGAGACCTAGCGGGATTATTGCTGCTATATTTCGGCGCGGCGTGAAAAGCGGAGCAGGCTACTTCACAGGCCCGACAACCATTGCATTTGTCGACGTCAACCTTTATTGTCTTTATGATTTTCTTTTTTTTCTCACCCATGACGGTTACCACACCCTCACTTTATATTTTCTCTTCAGACGGCTGAGTCTCGTTGGAACCATTGCCTTCATTTTCTGAATAGATCCCTCTTTTTTCGAAGTCTTCGGCTACGTAATCCAAACCCAGTTCATGCAAAGACTCCTTGGTGGGGATACCCTGATTGTTCCACCCCTTGAATTTGTAATACGTATCCAAGAGTTCCTTTTCGAGTTCCGGAAATCTTTTCTTCCAATGGTTCGCCGGGGGGGCATCATCTTTCCGTCTCATACCTCTTCGTATGTTTATGGCCCGAATCAAAGTGCGATATCTCCTAGCTGCCTGCGTGAGTTTCTCTGAATCCATATCTATGCCGGCGCCTGCTGAGATAAATTTCGGGTAATTATGTATGTGATACGGAGGCTTTAGCGGAAATGATGATAAGCCTGCGCACATGCCGAGGGCATCATCGATGTAGTGCATCCTCTCTTGCCAGTCGACAATGTCACAACACATTTGAACGGTGGGATAAAAGGGCATGGACTTTTCCCCGCGTGGTTCCCAGTCCAAAAGATACTGCTTAAACTTTTCATCAGGAACCTGGAACCAGTCCTTTACAAATTCTTCTCTCTCTTCTCTCGTGGGCCAAGGCGCCTGGGGGAACTGCCCTTCAATCTGGGTAATATTTATTTTCTCGCCGGTGGCATACATGAGAAAATAAATCGGATTCAGCATGGATAATTTCAGCGGGAGTTGCTCATGTTTCTTAATAGTATTATGAGCATAGGCATCTGCGCCTTTCCCAATCTGTTTGGCCGCCCAATAGGTGCCGTTGGCCAGAACATCTCCAATCCCTTCACGTCGAACAATTCTATCAAGCAGCCAGTAAAATCTCCCCTCATTGTCGGCCGGCATTCCGGGGAAGTCGGTGTCGGTCAATATGCCGTTTTCATAAAGCTCAAGAGCAAAGGCCATGACTTGCGGGGCTGAGAATCCGTCTACCCCGTATTCCGTAGCACTCTGGGCGATACCTAAACCAAATTCCAGGTCCGAGAAGGCCGCCATGGTATAAGTAAGCTTCGAGAAGCATTTCATCATGTAGGTTGGAAGTCCAGGGGGAGAAATGGTTGCCCCGCATGTCATTGGGCAATTGTAGCAACTGATCAATCTGGTCCGCATACTATCCAGAGTCTGGGCCCACTGCTGCGCGATTTCGTCATTCCAGAAGTCTTTCCGTCGAACACGTGAGTTGCCCCACATAAAATTCTCCGTGTGCCACTTTTCATCATGGACTTTCATCTCTTGGGGCGAGCCCAGCCCGGCTAAAATCGGCATGACACCCGGAATCGGATTATCGTTGCGAAATTTTATATATTTCAGCACTTCATTGCAGAGTTCCATAAACTCGGCGGGTCTGGCGACATTAATGTCTTTTGTGCCGCGAACTGCAATTGCCTTTACCCCTTTGTCTCCCATGACAGCGCCTATCCCCTGCCGGCTGGCGCTGGACCTGCCCTGTTCGATGGAAGCAAAATAGACCCTATTTTCGCCGGCCATGCCGATGGAAGCCACCTGGGCTTTCGGCTCTTTCAGCTCTTTTCGAATAAGTTCCGCTGTCTCGACGGTACCTTTACCCCGCAAATGGGAGGCGTCACGTATTTCCACTTTGTCGTTGTTTATCCACAAATAAACCAGATTCGGTGACTTGCCGCGAAGGATTACTTTATCGTAACCGGCATATTTCAATTCCGGCGCCCAAAACCCGCCCATCATTGAAAATGCCATTAACCGCGTTTGAGGCGAAATTGTTGAAACGATGGTACGATTGCAGCCGGTCGCAGGTGTGCCACACAAAAGACCCGTGCTGAATATTAGGAGATTATCGGGAGAAAAGGGGTCTGTTTCAGGGGGAACCCTGTCCCACAATATTTTTGCGTTAGTACCCAGGCCCCCCAAATAAAGCTCGGTGTCTCTGGGGTCGGTTGCCACCCTCTCGATGCTTCCTCGGGTGAGATCGATTTCCAAATTAAATCCTGTCTCTGCGTACCTCATCTTGATTACCCCTTAGAGTCGACTTGCGATATGCTCGTCCGTGCTTGGGCTTTGGAGATTATACTGATTGACGCTTGGTAACATCCTATATATGAATATAACTTATACAAAACCCATGTCAAGACTTTTTCCTCTATCAAGCACGTCATTTCCAATTCGCATGAAAGAGCTACTTGGCGACCGGGCAATGAGAGACCATACCTTCGGGTGCGTTCTCCCTGTCAATATTGAGCGCTTTAGCCAAATCCTCCGGGCTGTTGACGTTCATGACAAAGCGAAAGGTCGGATCAAATCCTTTCAGAAAGTCCTCGGGCACTTCTCGCACCTTGACCTGATGCAAGCAGTCGATAATCTTGAAATTCCCGCGCAGCAAAAAATCTTCGATCAACTTCGTACAGTTTCTTGAGTAGATTGCATGGAGGGGCTGTAATCCTCCATCGACATTGGGAATCACCACGTCGTAGTCATCTACAAGGTCAATCATGGTATTCATGATTTGAGGATTAAGGAACGGCATGTCACATGCCACGAGAAAGCCCAGCTTATCGGTGCAGTGCTTCAAACCCGTGTAAAGACCGCCGAGAGATCCGGTGTTGGGGTGAATGTCGGGAAACATTGGAAGGCCGAGGAATGCAAAATCATCGGGGGTATTTGTTATGATCATGGCATTGGTCATCACCTCAAGGACGGCTTTACAGACTCGTTCGATGATGTGATGCTGGCCTACCCGCAGTAAGGCCTTGTTTATCCCGCCCATTCGGCGTGACTTTCCCCCGGCAAGTATTATGCCGGTGACGCCACGGGTATGTGTTGGCTGAACGTTTTGGACCGGATCATTCATGCGGAGATGAGTGCAGCTTACCGGCAGTGACTTCTGAACGGACAGGGTTATGTTTCATTTTTTTTCTTGCCTCTGGGGAGGGAATCGGCACCATTTTTTCTGGGGATTGACGACAAGCAAATCTCTCTCACAGAAAGCACGCAGATGCTACCGTCGGGTTGGTCCTTGCGCTGGCGATGGGATGGTATCGCGGCCTTGCGGGCTTCTGACCGGTCTCTGGGCAGGTACCGGCTGATCAGGTCTCTTCAATCTGTCATATCGTTCCCTCAACGACTGATATCGGCCGACGACATCCGCGAGATCTTTGGATGATAGTTCCAACTGTTTCTTGTACCCTTCTTGAACCGGTCTGCAGTCCCCGCCCTCGGTGAGCTCCTGCAATGATCTTACCACGTCGCCGCGCAACTCTTCCAACTTAACATACTTCTCACGTTGTGAACTCACCTTGGAATCAAGTTGATCCAACGAAGTATACAGGGGTTTGTCACAGAAATTGATCAATCTCATCCCGTCTTGGTAAAATTCATGCATGACTTCCCTGGACTGCCTGATGCTTGTGGCTATCTCTTCAAGGAGCTGAGCCAAGTCCCTGTACTCACTTCTCTGAATGGCCGGTCTATTGAAAAGCTCGAACCGAATCTTGTTAACCCACGTATCTTGATCGAATCCGAGAAAACCTTCATGACGCACTCGATAGAGAAATTTCTTGGGTGGTGATGATCTGTTTGTGGAATTGAGTCTTTCGTCTAAGGCTCTGTCGATCTCGAGGTCTTCTATATCGATTTTCGACCTTTCATTCGTATTAGTGGTGATCTCAAAGTGCCCCGAGCGATCAGGGGATGCCTCGAGATTGTCGCGGCCAAAGGCCTCCGGCATGAGGCACAGCAAGAGCATCACGACAATGGGAACGCTCGTACGAATTGCCGGAGGGCAGGCCATCTGTTCCTCACGCGAATACGATCCGCAAGACTCCGAAACATTTATGGTATTGTACCGTTTACATTATTGTACCAATTTTGAGCACATAAGGCAAGGATAGGTTTGGTTTGATAAGGTTTTTGGTTGTTTTCTCTGCGAATTTCTTGGATAACAAACGGAGAGGCGTACCGGAGAAAACGTGGATGCATCGGTTCCGTTTTGGGCATTGATGGGTTTTCAAAGGGATCCAAGGAACTTTTTACGGTATTCGGCGGTCTTTTTCGGTACGTGCGTTTCTGGTGAGTTGGTATTCATTCGGCGATAACCAGTTCTTGAGGGGGTTCTCGGCATGGGATTCATCCCGCATCACGGATTCGTACAGCAGCCAATTCTTGGAGAGACCGCCCACGTCCGTGGAATAGCGGAATACAAAGAGCTTTACCGGCTATCCACTGAGGATGCTGAGGGTTTTTGGAGTGAACAGGCTCGTCGGTATCTCGCATGGGAGCGTGAATGGGATTTTGTTCTTCAGTATAGCTCAGATGAAGCAATAATCGAATGGTTTGGGGGCGGATTGATCAATGCATCGGTGAATTGCCTTGATCGGCACGCGGAGCAACGGGGCGACACCATAGCGTTCCATTGGGAGGGTGACGATCCTGGTGAAACCAAGTCCATCACGTACGCGGAACTGTTGGAATCTGTGACCCGCCTGGCTGGTTTTCTTAAGCATCGTGGGGTGGAAAAGGGCGACACGGTCTTTATTTATGGAGCATCGTGCATTGAGGTGCCGACTGCCATGTTGGCTTGTGCGAGGATAGGCGCGGTTCATTGCATAGTATCCCCGGCGTACAGCGCCGCGGTTTTGGCAGAGCGCATGAAGCGGTGCAAGGCCAAGGCTTTGATTGCTGGAGATGGGTACTATCATTGCGGCGAGGCAATTCCTCTGGGGGATAAATTAGATCAAGCTATAGGACTTTATCCGGGTTTGATCGCAGTCATCTTGATAAGCAGGCTGGGGGGGGCGTCTGTTCAGCCTCATCGGAATGCTTGCGTGTGG
>JAUPKT010000261.1 GCA_030837305.1 Thermodesulfobacteriota bacterium | reverse complement strand
AACCGGCTCCAGGGTCTCTGCCTCTATTATCTTTGTACGTCTCGAAGGAAGCGGAACGCCTATTGACATGGGGGAAGGGTCTTCCTGATCAAGACGGCTATACGTCACGTGCCCGGCCTCCGTGGAACCGTATACCTGATAGATGGGAACTCCAACCCGTTCCTTCCACCGAAAGAGAACTTCTCGCGGCAGGACGTCGCCGCCGCAATAGCAATATCTCAGAGAAGAGAGATCATAGGTGTCCTGGCGATCATTTTCGAGGATCATTCTGTACAGGGCGGGCACTCCGAGCATCCATCGAATGCGGTATCGTTGAATGGCCATGAGAATGGAATCCACTTGGGGTACCGGCATGAGAACCGTGGTATTTCCGGCGTTAAGACCCACTGCCATGAAAAGCCCCAGCGCCATGATGTGGAACAGGGGATTTATGGCTATGTATGCGTCATCGCCATGCTTCAAATGCCCCTTGAACACCTTGTCCGTGATATCGTTGACATACGAGGTGTGCCCCCAGTGATTTCCAGGAACACCTTTCGGAAATCCTGTAGTACCGCCGGTGTATAGGATGTATGACAGATCCTTGATAGGATCCAGCTCCAATGGGGGAATCCGCGAAGTCGACTTGAACAGCGCCTTAAACTTGTGAGTGCCTGGACGAAACTGCACGGTGCCGTGGGGGATCTTGTCGAGAAGCTTACCCACGAACCTCTTGGCCAAAGAAACCATATCGACTAAATTCGTAACAATAACGTGCTGGAGGGCCGTCTTGGATCTTATCTCGTCGACATACCCGTAATTGGTGTCATGACAAATAATTACCGTGGCAGAAGAGTCATGAATCATGTACTCAAGCTCGTGTGACGTATAGATCGGTGAAACCAAAACGACTACCGCGCCTATCTTTTGAGCAGCCAAGAAAGAGATTACCAATTGAACGCAGTTGGAGAGGTACAGTACTATGCGATCGCCCTTCTTGACTCCGAGATCGAGCAAGCCGGCAGCAAACCGATCAACCAACCGGTGTAATTTGCGATACGAAAATCTGTCCCCAAGAAAGACAATGGCCGTGTTGTCAGGATATCGTTCACACGCCGACTCAAAACGAGAAAATGTGTATTCGATTTCTTTGGTGTCCGTCATAATCAAGTTCCAAAGTAAGCTGTCTTAACGTCCGGATTGTTCATTAGTTCATGGTTGGTTCCCTGAACCACCGATGCGCCATTCTCCAGGATATATCCATAGTCGATAATCGGCATAACAGGTCGTGCATACTGCTCGGATACGATAATGGACATGTTCCTTTGATCTCGAATATTCTTTATGGACTTTGCAAGTAAAAACTGTATTGAAGGGCTCAAACCCAAAAGCGGTTCATCCAGCAGGAGAAGCTTCGGCTGGGCCATCAGCGCCCGGCCGATAGCCAACATCTGTTGCTCCCCCCCACTCAGAAAGCCACCCAGCCTCTTCGATAATCGCTCCAACGGAGAAAAGATGGTGAACACGTAATCCAACGTTTCCCGAGCCTGGCCAGCTGTAGCCAGGTAGCCGCCGATCTTCAAATTCTCGAGCACCGTACTCTCGGGGAATATTCGTCGTCTTTCGGGACACAATATGATGCCTTCGCGTGCTCTTAATGAAGGCCTCATCTCAGTGATATCCTTGCCCCGAAAGACTATTTTGCCCCGAATAGTGATCCGCTCCCCTCCCGCCATCTCCTCTTTTGTTCGGATATCTTCCATGATTCCCGAAAGGGTGTACATGAGGGTTGATTTTCCCGCACTATTGGCGCCAAATACTCCAACAATTTGATCGCTGTCGCAACTCAGGCTCACGTTGTTCAAGGCCAACATGTTTTCGTAAAACACCATCAACCCGCTGACTTCAAACATAACTGAACACTTCCTCCGAGCCGAAATAGGCCTCCTTCACTTCGGGATGTTCCATCACATATTCCGAGGTTCCCTCTGCGATCTTGCAACCAAAGTTAAGGACCACAAGTCGAGTCGCCAAACGAAAGAGTTCTCGCAGCCTGTGTTCGACCATCACCAACGTGATGCCCTCCATCTGAAGCTTTTCCATGAGGGGCACCATACTGGCCATCTCGCTCATACTCAGTCCCGAGAAAACCTCATCGCATATGATCAGCTCCGGTCGGAGAGCTAAACATCGCGCCAATTCCAATCGCTTCAAATATCCCGTTGGCAGCGAGGACGCCATTTTATAAGGTACATACGAATCTCTTTCAAAACCGATCTCTTCCAGTATGTCCACAGCCACGGTATCTCTACTCCCCATTTTTCCACCGCCTCGCCAGCCGCCGGTTCTCCGCGCCCGAGGAGAGAAAAGGGGTACAATAAGGTTCTTGAATGCAGGTAGTGAATAATAGGGCCGCATGACCTGAAAGGTTCGTGAGAGGCCCATGTCTGAAATCCTGTGAGGCTCCCAATTCGTGATGTCTTTGGACTTGAACACCACCTTGCCCGCGTCCGATTTCACAAAGCCCGTTATGGTGTTGACAAGGGTCGTCTTGCCTGATCCGTTCGGGCCGATAATGCCCACCACGTCGCCGGGAAACACATCGACACTCACGCTTGCCAAAGCAGTAACACCGCCGAAACTCTTGGTAATGTCCCGAACACTCAAGAGAGGCTCTCGATTTGTTTCTTGTTCTTGGTTCAACCGTCGGC
>JAUPKT010000260.1 GCA_030837305.1 Thermodesulfobacteriota bacterium | reverse complement strand
GAGTTCCATGTCGGTGCAGGCTATTGAGGCCGCACTCATCTTCATCTCTCCCGCAGGACCGACGGATATGCACGCTATCTTGTCTCCGTATTCCGCCTTAAGCCTGTCGACTACTGCATAGTTACCGAGCATTCTCAGACTGTTGTCTGGTTTGATCGTAACTCCATCCTTGTTGATGCAAATCTTATAGAGGGTATCGTCTTTGGGCTTTCCCTCCAAGACGATGGCGGCGTAACCGAGACGTGCCAAAACCTGTGAGGGTTGCCCGCCTGCATTGGCCTCTTTGATGCCGCCTGTCAGAGGACTCTTACATCCTACGGAAAGCCGGCCTGACATGGCTGCCACTGTTCCGCCCAACAACCCCGGGGCAATGACCAGTTTGTTGTCCGCGCCGAGTGGGTGGCAGAGCGGCGGGACCTCGGTTGCCACGATTGCCGATGTGAGCGCTCGACCGGCAATACCGGCGTATCCGCCCACGGGCACGGCTGTTGCCTTTGGGCCTCCTTCAGCCCCCATGTCGATCCTTAGGATCTTGTCCATGTATACCTCCAATCGTTAGGAATCTCTTGACAAGAGCGTCCTGGGAGGACGCGGGATTACGAGAACGTTCATGTGAGCCAGCGAGACAGCTTACGCAAGGGTCCGGAAAGCAATATCACCAAGTGACTTGATCCTAACGTCTGGATGGGAATCGTGTCAAGGCAAAACGCGGTATTTCTGTAATAATGTTGGGTAGTTATGCCATTTCAGACATAAGGCGGGCAATTCAGACGCCAAACCGCGTGCTTCCTACTCTCAGAGCTTCGTCCATGACGTCTCTGAGAGGGATGCTCTTGTCTTGGGAAATGCATCTGCAATCGTCATATTCGGGAGAGACTTTCAGCACCTGTTCGCCAAGCCGAATGACCTTCACTCGGATTTCCCCGTACTTCGTGTTTACTGTCTCCAACGCACGAGAGGCCTTGATTCGATTGTCAATGCGCCACCTGAGCCCTATGGTTGTGGTTTCACGAATGAGAAAATCGGATAGTCGGGTCACTGATTCGGGGGGACAGATAACTGTGACGAGCGTGCCAGGTCTATTCTTCTTCATATGTACTGGTATGAGAAACGCGTCCAAAGCGCCTAATCGAAACAAGTGGTCCATGACATATTCATAAATTTGAGGATTCATATCGTCAATGTTCGTTTCAATTATTGCAACTCGATCAATCTCATGGCCAAGAGCACATTCTTCCTTATCCCCTATCATGACCCGCAAGAGATTGGGTATTTGGAAATCCGAGGTGCCGGCACCGTATCCGATGGCACTGACCCTGAAAGCAGGCATGGGGCCGAAGTCCGAGGCCAGGGTGGTGAGAATGGCGGCGCCCGTTGGGGTGAGGAGTTCACCCTTCACTTCTGTTGCGTAAACAGGCTTGCCTCTCACCAGTTCTGCGGTAGCCGGAGAAGGAACGGGCAAAATGCCGTGGGCACACTCAATGGTGCCGGAGCCCAAGTGGAGTGGTGAACAGAGGACACGCTCAATTTTGAGGGATGCCAATCCAACCACAGAGCCGACCACGTCGATGATTGCATCCATTGCCCCCACCTCGTGGAAATGGACCTCCTCAACGGAGACTTGATGCACTCTTGCTTCTGCCTGCGCCAGCCTCGTGAATACCGCAATACTTTGTTCCTTTATGGATGATGCGAGGCCGCTCTCGTGGATGATCTGTTTGATGTCGGAGAGATGTCGCTGATGAGGTCGATCATGATGGCTCTCAAAGGCAACCACAGCTTGGGTAGCTCGCAGGCCTCTCTTCAAAACTTGCTTCGGTTCGATCTGGTAGTGGTCCAAACCCAATTTGTCCAATTCACTGCACAACACATTAAGAGGAAGGCCCGCATCCAGAAGAGACCCCAGGATCATGTCTCCGCCGGCTCCCGAGAAGCAGTCAAAGTAGGCGATTCTCATGCACAGATCCTTGTGACCCACCCGTGAAATCATTTGATGGGCGCAAATTCGGAATTCTTAACCGGCAATGCAGTTCGCGGCACTAGTCCTTACCATGAACGCTGCCTGAGTTGAGTTGCCCTACTGCAATTTTGTTGATGAGTCCGGCTTGATATCCCGCCCCAAACCCGTTGTCGATATTCACCACTGATACTCCGGATGCACAGCTATTGAGCATACTGAGCAGCGCAGCCACTCCACCGAAGCTTGCCCCATACCCTACACTCGTGGGGACCCCAATGACCGGGGCGCTCACCAACCCCCCAACAACACTAGCTAGTGCCCCTTCCATTCCTGCGACAACCACGACGACGTTGGCGCGGAACAGCTCGTCGAAGTAGTTAAGAAGCCTGTGAATTCCAGCCACCCCGACGTCGTAGAACCGATTGACCGCGTTGCCGAGTGTTTCTGCAGTTATTGCCGCTTCCTCAGCCACCGGGATGTCCGACGTCCCGGCAGTCACGACCGCAATATTCCCTGCCCGCTGAACTTCCTTAGGATTAATCACGACCATTCTCGCCATCTCATGATATCGGCAGGCCGGCACAACGTTTCTTATAGCCTCGTACACGCTGTGGTCGGCACGAGATGCCAGGACGTTGCTATGCGTTTCCGCAATCTTCGACACGATTCCTTGGATCTGTTGGATTGTCTTACCCTGACAAAAGATTACCTCAGGCACGCCCTTTCGCATGCACCTGTGAGTATCTATTTTTGCGTATCCAAGGTCATCAAAGGGGAGCTTCCGCAGTATCTCGATTCCAACATTTAATTCTATTTCACGGTCTCTAATTTTTTCCAGAAGATCTCTGAGATTTGTTTCATCCATTTTTCAATTCCCTTGGGCAATCCCTCTGTTCAGGCTTCCCATACTGTAACCATCCAAGTCGAGTGTCACATAGACAAAGCCCAATTCCTTCAATCGCTGGATAACAGCCTTCCGATGGGACGTGCGCATGAGCTTTGGTATCGACGATTGTCCCACCTCTACACGAGCGGTATCTCCATGATGCCGCACCCGCACCTGACTTCCCGGCACCAACTCGCGGATGAACTGCTCTGCCGCATCAATCTGCCTAAGTTTCCGGGTCGTTATGGGACTTCCGTATGGTATGCGGGATGCCAAACATGCCAGAGACGGCTTATTCCAAGTGGGTAGTTCCAGCCGTCTCGATAACTCCCTGATCTCCCGCTTATTCAGGTCGGCATTTCTCAGGGGACTCTGAATATCGAGTTCTCGGGCTGCTCGACTGCCGGGACGGTGATCATTCAGGTCGTCCATATTCTCTCCATCTATTACATGTGCCATCCCCCTATTTTCGGCTAATTCTTGCAGGGCTCTGAACCTTATTTTCTTGCACACGTAGCAACGCTCCGGAGAATTTTTCGTGAATTCAAGGTCATCGAGTTCAGAAGAGAAAATCACCAGGTGGTCGACCCCTATGAGGTGGGCTATGTTCTTTGCGTCTTGAAGCTCGTGATCGGAGGAAGTGTCAGATTGAGCAGTTACGGCGAGTAATCGATGTTGCAGCACATCTTTTGCGACCCCGAGAAGAAGCGTACTATCGACCCCACCTGAGAATGCCACCAACACGCTCTGCATATCCCGAAGAATTTGCCGCAGACACTCATGTTTTGAGTCAAGATCTTTGAATTTTTGTCGCACGATACTCACATGTGTTTAGGAACCGATTTTGACCTCGGTTGCCATGCGGAAAATACGTGTTGTGCATTTGGTCCAGTCCTCTGATGGCAAGCCTTCTTACGCTCCATCACAACCCGATTGATTCCAAAGTGTTGGGCTAATCAATCTTGAAGAGCCATCCACAGAATTGGTCTTTCTCCATCGGGTCCGGGGGACAGTAAAGACATTCGGTCGTGATTCCTGGGTCAATGCACGTTGCAAACTGGGAGTACTCGATCATTCCTGCTGACTTACAGGGGTAATCGGCCAAGTTTTTTCTCCTGCGGGAACTCTGCACGCGGCATTCCTCCATGACGAATAGAAGTGATCCGTCCAATTCAATATGAGAGGAGTGGGAATTGATGATGGAGTACGTCCTGAATTCCAGAGACTGTTGGAGGCCTTGCAATCCGCAACCCTTTTCCAAACCACAAAAGCTCAAGATTTTGAATGCCTCGATGGCTGCGAAATTAAACCAGCACTGATCATTGATTTCTTTGGCTACGGTCATCCCATGAACCGCTTCCACCGCCTGGAACCAGCAACCATCACTGATGACCCAGGTTTTTGCAAGATTGTCCAGGATCTCCCTGAGATCCTCCTGTTTTTTTTGCGCAATTTGGTCGGTAAAAGCTAGGGAGGGGTGAGCGCCGATTGTTGGCCCCAATCGCGTCATCGCGAGAGGCCCATATTTCTGAAAGGCTTCTTGCTCCAGTTGAACCGCGTTATCAAGACCAACTCTCCGAACAGTTTCTGAAAACCACATCCCGTAGTGCACGAGGACATTTCCCGCCAGGATTCCCAGCAGCCCGGAAAGTTCTTCCCGTGAGAGATCATGCATCTTTATTATGGATGCTTTTGGGTCCAATTCTATTTCTCGAAAATGCCTCAATAAAACGTTGAGTCAGGTCTGTGAGATTTCTTTGGGGTGGGGAGTCGAAGCTACTCCTCCGGCCTGATATATGTTCCAGAACGCCCACCGCT
>JAUPKT010000037.1 GCA_030837305.1 Thermodesulfobacteriota bacterium | reverse complement strand
GAAAAGGCTCCTCACATCGGCGGCCGCGTCGCGTCATACACGGGCAAAGGCGACAAGGTCACGATTGACGGACTGGAACTTGATTCACTGGGCTTTCGGAAATCTCTAGCGGATTCAAGGTGTTGGGTTTCATATTGTGAGCCGGATCTAACCACCATGTTTCAAAAAGGGCTTCTCGATGGATACACCTTCGAGAACGGCGGACACGGCCTGTTCTGGGGAAATAAGTCTCGATGTCGACTTCTCCTAGACTACTTGGAGTGCCCGGTGGATATGCCGGTGAACAAAGGTCTTGGATTTGTGGATAGCAGGACATCCAAGATTTACCAAGTGCCTCCCCGAGCCCCCTATCCCTGGCAGACCGAGGAAGGCTACAAGGCGACGCTTTCCGCGCTGCGGCTCATGGGCGGTCTCAGTATGGAAGAATGCGCTGCTGCAATGGAAATGGACGTTGAGACCTGGCTCGAAGAGAGGGGCCTCACATCAAACGAAGAGGCCTATGATTATATCAAGGTGGTCATGGCCTGCCAAAACGCTATGGCAGAGCCTCGAATGGCCCCCGCGGGAGATTTCTTGGGCTACATGGCCATGTCCCGCGGCATCGGAATGAACCTCCACAGCGGTTCGGTGGCCACGGTGGCAGAACCGGGATGCATGGCTATACCTCTGGCTATGGAGAAGCAGCTTATGAATGCCGGCGGCGAGATCCTGAGGAATACGCCGGTAGAGGAAGTAATCGTTGACGAGGGAAAGGTGAGAGGCGTGCTGGTACGCTCCAGAGACGGCGTTTTCGAAGCTTTCCATGCTGCCACAGTGATTTGCAACATACCGCCTAAACACATATTCGGCGTTCTCCATCCGAGACATTTTCCCGCAGAGTGGGTGGATCTTGTCCAAAAGGAATTTTGGTCCCCGGGGCTACTCTCCGCACTCATCGGTTTAAAAAATAACGTTTGGGAAGATTTCGGCGTAGACGAGAGGAGCTTTATTTGGATGCCCGGCATCATCAAACATGAAGGGTACATAGGCGCTGTGGATATGGTGATGTGGAACATGGCGTCTTGCGCGAAAAGAGCGCCCGAAGGGAAACGTGATTTCATCTTCTCCACCGCATTGACTGATAAAGAAATGCGCAATCCTCAGAAGGTCATGAGGGTCATCAATTATTGCATGGACTGGTTCAAGAGGACTTTCAAAGGATGGCGGGAAAATGTGGAGTTCGTATTGTGGACCCCGTCCGATGAAGCCTACGGCAACTGGCGGCCGGTGGGAGAAAAGCGTCCAGCCATCAAGAGTCCGTACTTGGAAGGCCTCTACTTTGTAGGCGATCAATACGGGGAGCGATTATGGGGCGGTGGTGTCGATGGAGCGTCTCTGGCTGCACTCATGTGCGTGGATACCCTTATGGGCACCCGCCTGGAAGAAGAGGTCTTACCCTATTACCATCGGGGAATACCAGCCCAGAAGAAGGCTTGGTAACAGGGCAATTCACCACACACCGTGATCACCGTCGGTAACCAACAACACTTTACGAAAGGCTGATCGCGAATCTGAGTTGAAGGATTCGCGCTGAAAAGGAGCTATTTCATGGCATTACTCACCGCTGAACAATACAAAGAGAAATTGAACGACGGAAGAGTCGTTTACTATAAAGGAGAACGGGTAACAAACGTAGCAACCGATCCGAACCTCAGGGCGTGCGTCAACACCATGGCGGTGGACTACGAGATGGCCCACGACCCCAAATATCACGATCTTGCGTTGGTTGAAGACCCTGATTTGGGACAACTTGTGAGCCGCTACTATCATAAGCCCAAGGATGCGGATGACTTGTTGAAAGCGTATGAGCTTATCGTAACCTCGACGGCCATTTCTGACGGATATATTCCTCTGGCCCACGATATCGGAGCCGACGCACTGAATGCAATCAGCATAACGGCGAATATCATGGGAAATCAGGATTACATAGACCGGATTGATGAGTTCAGACGCTATCTCAAGAAAGAGGATATCGCATCCTGTGCAGCGGTCACCTGCGTGAAAGGCGACAGAATGCTCCGTCCCTCTGATCCGGGTCAATTACACCCGGATTACTACGTGCGGGTAGTGGACAAGAATTCAAAAGGCATCGTCGTGAGAGGAGCCAAGGTTCACATTACCGGCGCTGCATATTGTCACGAAATTATCGCAATACCATGCCGTCAGATGATCGAAGCCGATGCAGATTATGCAGTGGCATTCGCCATACCGCCAAACACCAAGGGGATCACACAAGTCTGTCGTCCCTTCAGAGCTGCACTAAGCCCATTGGAGTTTCCCAATGAGCGCCCCATGAGAATGCATACCGATTCCCTGATCATTTTCGATGATGTCCTCATCCCGTGGGAACGGGTTTTTCTGTGCGGTGAATGGAAATTTGCCGCAACCATGGTTTACAACTTTGCCCTCCTTCACAGACGCACGGGTTGTGCCTATCGCGTGCCCATGTCTGAACACTTGCTGGGTATAGGAGTGGCAATAGCAGAATATAATGGGATCTCTAAGGCTCCGCATGTCCGGGAAAAGATCACGGATCTCGTTGTGTACCTGGAAACCCTCAAGTCCCTTTCTAAGGCTGCTTGCCTTGATTTTGTGATGCATGGCGACATGGCGGTCCCCAATCCCGTCACTACCAATATCGCAAAGTATCACTTCGCACACAATTATCACGATGTTGTGAAGGCTATCGAAGATTTGGCAGGCGGGCTACTGGTGACGGCCCCGACATACAAGGATTTCCAAAGGCCTGAACTACACGACTTCATCGACAAGTATCTCGGAGCAAAAAAAGGGATCAGCACTGAAAATAGGCTCAGAATGTTCGACCTCGTCAGACGCCTCACGAGCGCGGATCTCGAGACTATTTGTCTCCACGGTGAGGGATCTCCCATGGCTGAACGCATGACGATTTTCATGGAGGCCCAGAAGGTCATGCATGAGTGCAAGACCCTCGTGGAAGAAATGGCCGGAATCAAAAAATAACCATCAATTTATCAAAATAATGACTTTGGGAGGAACCCCATGGATTGTTCATTTTTGTCACTTCAAGGCAAGGTCGCCCTTGTGACAGGGGCAAGTCGCGGCATAGGCAAAGCCGTTGCCCTGTGCTTTGCAGATGCCGGAGCAGATCTCGGCATCGCGAGCCGCAAGATCGAAGATTTGAAGGTCGTCGGTGATGAAGTAAGAAAAATGGGGAGAAGATGCACCGAGGTTGCCACTCACGCCAGGTACCCTAATGAACTGAAGAATCTCGTTGAGAAGATCATGGAGGCTTTCGGCCGAATCGACATCCTGGTCAACAATGCCGCAAGCAATCCTGCCATGGGACCGCTCATCGATACAGAGGAAAAAATCTACGACCACATAATGGAGACGAATCTCAAAGGTTATTTCGTACTGAGCCAGTATGTGGGACGTGTCATGCGTGATCAGAAACAGGGTGTAATCATCAATATTTCTTCGGCCGGTGGGGTCAGTCCTGCCGAGGGTCTTGGCCCCTATTGCATCAGCAAGGCTGGGATCAACATGCTTACAAAAGCAATGGCCCTTGAGATGGGACCATACAATGTCCGAGTCAATGCCATAGCGCCCCGCATCGTGAAAACTGATTTTTCCAAAGCCTTATGGACGAATGAAAAGCTCATGGAGAGAGAATTCAAGTCGACTCCATTGAAATGTGTTGCCACGCCTGAGGAAATAGCCCAGACCGCTCTGTATCTGGCTTCCAGTGCGGCAAACTACATGACCGGCCACATCGTCGTCGTCAACGGAGGGGCCTTCTTCTGATTTGGCCAAGGCCGCATGTCGATCGTTTCATAGAATAAATCCTCTTGTTTGAGGCTGGTCGGCCATCCTCACGGACACTACAGTCATGCTCAAGGTATCGAATCTCGAAACGGTATACAACGACGTGATTCAAGCTCTCAAGGGCATATCCTTCGAAGTGCCGGATGGAAGTGTTGTCGCATTATTAGGGGCTAATGGAGCCGGCAAAACAACCACGATAAATGTGATCTCCGGATTCAGAAAAAGCCTAAACCTGTCCATCGAAGATGGCACCATTGAGTTCGACAAACAAGACATCAATGGCGATAAGCCTCATTCTGTCGTGGCAAGAGGAGTGGTTCAGGTGCCTGAAGGCCGCAAAATATTTGCCGAGCTGTCCGTGGACGAGAACATTCTTGTAGGCTCCTACAGTCTTACGGATCGCAAGAGATTCAATGAAGCCAGAGAAAGGGTCTATGAGTATTTTCCGGTGTTGGCCGCGCGATCTCGGCAGCCTGCCGGCTATCTGAGCGGCGGGGAACAGCAGATGCTGGCCATCGGCAGAGCATTGGTTGCCGAACCCAAGTTGATGATGATGGATGAACCTTCCTTAGGTTTGGCACCCCTCGTAGTGAGTGAAATATTCGACATCGTTCATCAAATAAACAAGACCCACGGTGTGTCGCTCCTGCTGGTTGAACAAAACGCCCATGCCGCCTTGTCCATCGCCGACTATGGCTATGTCATGGAGAGCGGCCGCATAGTCATGGAAGGCACGAGTGAAACACTGAAGGCAGATAAAGACATAAGGGAATTTTACTTGGGCTTGACCGATCTCGGGGAAAAGAAGAGCTTTCGGCAGGTCAAGCATTATAAACGAAGAAAAAGATGGCTGTCCTAGAGGAAAAAGTGGCCTACCAGTTGGAAATATCCGGCCTAACCATGGGGTTCGGCGGCCTTGTTGCTTTGCAGGACGTTTCACTTCGGGTGCGTGAAGG
>JAUPKT010000259.1 GCA_030837305.1 Thermodesulfobacteriota bacterium | reverse complement strand
GCGAATGATACCATTGTCCTGCAATATTCTTCCCGCCAACGACAGTGATGCGCCTTTTGGTATCGTAACAACGACCTCTTTACCCGGGACCGAATGAGGCTTTCCAAAACTGTAGAACTGTTCTACCAATGCTGGAATCTTCTTGTACCCAACATATCCGATCGCGCACAGTCCTACGACCAAGACCACCAAGAAAACACTCTTGACTATACCGGACACCGACATTCTCATGCTTGTTAAGACTCGCTATTGAAACGTTTCATATCTAAATAGTTTTGCAAAATGATAACTGCCGCAAGCTTGTCCACAACCTTCCGCCTGCGCGCTCGGCTCATGTTGGCCTCCAATAAGGTCCTTTCGGCCGCCACTGTGGATAGCCGTTCATCCCAGGGCCTCACCGGTACTTCCGTCAACTCCGCCATGCGTTCCATAAGATCTCTGACTTTTTTCGCTTGGGTCCCTTCACTACCGTCCATATTGTACGGGACTCCCACGACAATCTCTTGAGCTTGATAGTCCCGCACCAAGGCCAAAATGTATGCCAGGTCCTTTTCGAGGGTCGAGCAATCGAGCGTCTTCAATCCTTGGGCGGTAATACCCAACTCATCGCTCACGGCTATGCCTATTCTCTTAGAACCAATATCTAAACCCACAATACGCAATGATCGCGCCGGCCTCCATACGATACGATTTCCGGGATAGTGGTGATACCTGTAGTCAGTGAGGAGATTCGTGTCAAGCTCAACACCCCTGACCGGGATAGCCTGCCGGAAAGGTGTGTGAAGAAAATCCACCGCGTCTCTTTCATGGTACTCGCGCCATCGACCTCTCTGATCCGGTGCCTCAGTAAGTGTGCCGATAGTATACCATACGAATGCGCGTTACGTGGAGGAGAAGGGCCCCTCCGAATGAGACGGACTTGACTTGGGCACTCTTGAGGACTCTTTCAGTGCCTCTGCTACCTGAAGAATATACCTAACGTCTTCCCTGTCAGAATAGGCGATACCCCGCCGTGCCCTTATTGGAACGGAGAGATCCGACAAACGACCTGGGAGGCGGCCTATCCGAGACCCCTTCTTGAGGGCTTCAGGAAGTGATTCTATGGCGTCCTCGGAGACAAGAACGATATTTTCTTCCCCTGGGGCAGAGGCCAACCCGTAGGACGCCATATCTTTTCGGCCAAAGCGGTCACGTAATCCTTTTCTTAGTTCAGATGCCAGTCTCGGCAGGCGAGAACGTGCCTCAGCCACTAAGACAATCCCCTCGATGGCTTGATTGCGCTGGATTTCCGTACCCATGACCAATGCCTCCTCAAAGCTCTCCAGCGCCTCCAAGAAATGCTTCCGGGATAGATGGGCACGAGCCTCGATAAGCATGTTCCGTGCTTCCCGTTCGTCCAGGGACTCCGGATCGTGGGCCTTCTGATAAGACTTAACCGCCTCCACAAGATTGCCGGCATCAAGGAGTTGTCGACCTTGCTCGCTCCAAGAAATCTCAAAACTGTTTCTGTTAGTTTCAATCATGTATCGCCCTGGAAAGTGTTTATAGAGTGAGAATTGCTTTTCTCATTCAGGATCGGAAGCCCGTATTTCGTGAACTTCTATTCAAGCAAAAAACTACTATTTCCATAGTGTTTTGCCTTTAAAGTAAGGTTGTGCTTAACATATTTTCGGGTCCTTTGCAATCACATTGTTCCAAGAATCAAGACAACTCTTTCCGCTCAATCGCCCACGTCTCAACCATGAGACCACACGGTAGAACACCCCTGGTATTGACAGCCTGACACAGAAGTTTTATTCAACATCTCCAGACGCATGTTATCCCTCGCTTCAAGTATGCTCCCTGATGCGGCACAATGAATGCTATGATTGTGCAGGGTCGGGATCGTAGTTTTGCAACTTCTGAGACCATAATGCATAGAATATCTCGGTCCACGTTCAAACGATCCGCTGGTGGCTCACGATGAGAATGAAGCTCATTCTCAGATATCTTCCGGTTTTTTCAATCGTATTGGTTGCGCTCACCCTTCTGATCATTGTGGTTCTCTTCACGTTGAGAAATATCAATGCTCAAAATGAACGTATGGAAGAGTTCACCAGCCGCCAAGGCGTGGCGGTAATACGGACCCTGGAGGCAGGAACACGTACGGGTTTCATGGAGGGAGATTGGGGAATCGAGCATCTGCAATTGTTGATTGAACAGGCAGCGAAAGATCCTGATGTCGAGTGGGCGGGCCTCATCAACAGTGACGGCATCATTGTCGCCCACAGCGAACCTGCCAAGATCGGTTTGCGACTGCTTATGGGAAAAGAAATGAGCACCGTCAAGACGGTAATTCGAACCGGCGAACCACTTTCCTTCAAGGTAGACCTTCCTGATGGACGCACCATATTCGAGATTTGGAAACCTTTTACTCCGTTTCCCGACCAAATAGCCCATAGCGAGACGGTGGCGCGACATACCCGGATAGGGAAAGAATTGCTTGACGTCTTCGACCGTGAACAAAGACAGGTTCTTTTTTTGGGACTGAAGATGGATCGTTTCAAAGAGATTCGTCATCAGGACATCATGTTCGCCATTCTCATGGGCGTGGTGCTCTTTATCATAGGTTCCGCGGGCATCTATTTCGTTTTTGTGGTTCAGAACGCATACCTAGTGAGGCGAACCCTCGACGAAATGCGAGAATACACTCGCAACGTTCTGGAAAGCATGCCCAATGGATTGATTACTGTTGACAGATCCCTGTGTGTAGCCACCTTTAATCCAACCGCTCTCGAGATCCTCGGCAAGACAAAAGAAGAGGTTGACGGCAAGCCTATTGGGGGGCTGCTACCTCTGGATAACGAGGTAAAACAAGTCCTGTCAGATTCTGAGTCCATCCTGGAAAAAGAGGTGCGAATCTCTCAGGAGGGAAGAGGAAAGAGCTTCCTCTTCCTCTCGGTCTCGCCGCTCAAGGAACCGGAAAGTCAGGTAGCTCGCGGCACGGTCATAATTCTCCGAGACGTCACCTTGATTCGAGACCTTGAACAGAAAGTGATGATGAGTGAGAAGTTCGCTGCTCTCGGCAGATTATCCGCAGGGGTGGCTCACGAAATACGAAATCCCCTCAACTCCATTAAAGGCTTTATCCAATACTTCCAGAAGAAACTCCCCTTGGAAGAGCAAGATTACAAGTACATGGACTTGATGCTCACCGAGGTCGACAGACTCAACAGAGTTATTTCGAAGCTGTTAGCCTACTCGAAACCCCGTGAACCGCGCATGACCATTCGGTCTCTGGATGAAATTGTCGATCACTGCATTCGGGTTGTAGAGCGGGAGGTTTCCGAAGCCGCCATTCACTTGCTCAGGACGCCATGCGCGGATGAAGTCCCTTTGGTCCTGATGGATGCCGATCAAATGACTCAGGTTTTTCTCAATATCCTGATCAACGCAATTGAGGTTACTCCTAAGGGTGGAACAATAAAGGTCGAATGCAATGCAAAAGGGGATGGCCGCGTCCATGTGAGTGTAGAGGATTCAGGGGAGGGCATTCCCCGGGAAAATATGGACAAGCTCTTCGACCCGTTCTTTTCGACAAAGAAAAAGGGGACGGGATTGGGCTTAGCCATTGTTAAGAGCATTGTACAGGCGCACGACGGAGAAATAGACGTGGAATCCGACGCGGGAAAGGGCACAAGATTTGTGGTGTCCCTCCGCCTTTATGAATCGCCACAGGAGTCCATTCCGGCCGAGACTGAAGGAGTGTTTCAGAAATCCGCGGCCTTATGAAAAGTGGGTGCATGAATAATTATAAAGCAAAAATTCTCGTGGTAGATGACGAGCCCTCCCAGCGAAAGATGCTCCAAGCCAATCTCTCCTTGGATGGCTACGAGGTGTGTGAAGCAGAGGATGGCACTGACGCCATCTCGCGGGTTTCCGAGGAGTTCTTCGATTTGATACTGATGGACAATCGAATGACTCAAATGGATGGTATAGAGGCGCTCAAAGAGATCAAGAAAATATCTCCGGGCATACCTGTGATCATTATAACTGCGTTTGCGTCAGTGGAGACAGCCATTCAAGCCCTTCAGGCCGGGGCACACGACTATCTCACCAAACCTCTCGAAATTGATGAGCTGCGCATCAAGGTCCAACAGACCTTGGAATTCTGGAGACTGAAAGAAGACAACATCTTACAGAGAAGACGCATTGAAAATCTGTTCGACGCCTCTCGCATCGTGGGTAGATCCAGCCGGATGAAGCAGGTGCTGGAAACCGTTGCGATGGTTGCTCCCACCGAAGCATCTGTTCTCATACTGGGGGAGTCCGGTACCGGCAAGGAACTCATAGCAAATGCACTCCACCAGGGTTCCAACCGGACGGACAAGCGTTTCATCAAGATTAATTGCGCGGCACTGCCGGAAACCTTGTTGGAAAGCGAACTCTTCGGTCACGAAAAGGGCGCGTTCACAGGCGCAGTAGGTCGAAGACCCGGTCGCTTCGAATTGGCAGATGGCGGCACAATCTTCCTGGATGAAATAGGCGAGATGAGCCCCTCAACCCAGGCAAAATTGCTCAGGGTTCTGCAGGAACGAGAGTTCGAACCCTTGGGATCCACGAGGACGGTAAAGGTCAACATACGCATCATAACTGCAACCAACAGAGTAATAAAAGACGAGGTAAAGAAAGGTACGTTCCGGGAGGACCTTTTCTACCGCCTAAACGTGGTGCCCATTGAGCTGCCCCCCTTGAGGGAACGCAGAGAAGACATCCCACTTTTGATTGAGCATTTCCTTAAGATCTACAACGAGAAAAACAACAGAAGACTCAAGGGCTTCCACCCGCGGGCCTTGGACGCCCTCATGCGATACTCCTGGCCAGGGAACATACGGGAACTGGAAAACGTCGTGGAGCGAGCTGTCATACTGACCGCCGATGACTACGTGCAGTTTTCAGACCTATCTGAAGCCATCCGTGGCGCCACTGAGGATCCACTCATGGGACAGTTTCGAGAGGGCATCAGACCGGGTATGACCATTCGTGAAATGGAAAGAGAACTCATCTTGAAGACACTCGAAGACAACGAGGGAAATCGTACCCGCACAGCGCGCATTCTCGGAATAACCCGTAGGACACTCCAGCTCAAGCTCAAAGAATTTGACATCGATCAACTCGGCAGCAACGAGATTCCGGAGCACTAATGGCAAGGCCTATGCCATATCCCGATGGCTGTAAAACCGAAGCGACCAGGCAATGCGCCGCAGCGGGTTTGCACAAGACCAGTAATTGTCAAAGTTTCTTAGCTCGGCTGCGAAAAAAAGAAAGGCCCGAATGTATGGTAGGAACATTCAGGCCCCGCAACCTTTTATTGTCATTAGGTAGGTAATCTTTTAATGACAACAAGATCCTCGTTCGGTTCCCAAAAAAATCTTTTTCCTGTTTTCTAGACAATGGGAGTGACCGCAGCAGAAAGTTCATTAATGTCTTTGAGGATTCTTCTCGGAGAGTATAAGGCCAGCTCCTCTGATGAGAAAATGGGGTTCGCAATCACGTACGCATCGATCCCAGCGTTAATTGCCGCCTCTATGTCAACGGGCGCGTCGCCGACATAAATAGTGTTTTCCCGTAATGCACCCGATCGCTCAATGAAGGCGTCGAACATCTCGGACGACGGCTTGGCCTTGAAACCGTCTTCAGCTCCCAGTATGTGGACCATGTGCTTATCAAGACTGAAGTGCCGGGCCAAAGTGCGAGCATATTTGCCGCGCTTGTTGGTGACAATACCTTTGACGACGCCACCGTCCAATGAGTGCAGCATCTCAATAACACCTGGAATTACTTTCGTCTTGTCCAAGAAAATACTGTCATAGTGGTCACGGAAGATCTTTATACCCGCTTGGGCTTCCTCGGGTTTCAGGAACGAGCACACGAAATCCTTTAGAGATATGCCGGTCTTGCGGGCGACCTGTTGCACGGTCATGTGGGGATAGCCGAGAGCTTCAAACATATGGTTGAAAGACTCCGTGATGGAGTGAAGAGAATCCAAGAGAGTGCCGTCAAGATCGAACGTGACCGATTGGATACGTCGCGTGAGCAGGTGCGGAATTTCCTTAAAGGAACCGGCCCGAATACATGGGATTCCCTTCTGCGCGCAGTAGAGGAAGAGATCCTTCATTGCAATTACGAGGTCGGCTTCCTCAGCCGCATGACGATCCGACTCCCCATCACCGATCAAGATAATCGTGTCGTACGTTTGACGAAACCTTCTAAGAACGCCGAGCTTGCACGTGCCGCAGATTCCACACTCCCGATTTGCATGGGGACTCTCAATAGCAACGGTTCCCTCGTCATGGATGATAAGCTTGTTGGCAAATATATCGACCTTTTCTATGTCATGACTACGGAACAAAGTGCCTATTGTTGCCTCAAAACCGTCTGATAAGATTTTCACGTCCACCCGGCGATCCTGAGCCCACCTGAGGAAACTCGTGAAATGGGGGTCCAAGGACGCATTCTCCCTGACAAATTGGGTCAGGTCTTTTTGCGTCATTCTCATGAGAGGCGCCACCGCTTGGTACACCTCTCGTGATCCGATCTCTCCCCTGAAATATCGCTTCACATGGAACCGCCAGTCAGGCGCTTTAAGATGTTCCCGGATGAGTTTGTTCACGGTGTCTTTGGTGGATACCGTTCCATCGAAATCGCAGAGAATGAGTATTTTTTTCGAACGCAGCATGGCCCTGTTTACTCAAGATATTTCAAGAATCTCATATTCGCGAATCCCACTGGGGGTTTTCACCTCTACCATGTCCTCAGCCCGCCTGCCTATGAGGGCACGTCCCACTGGAGAACTCACAGACAAGATCCCTTGGCTAATGTCTGCTTCATCTTGGCCCAACAGACGATAAGATTTTGTCTCCCCTGTTTCCAAGTCTTCCAGGCTGACGGTGGATCCAAACACGACTTTGTCGCTTTTAGGCCTATTGCTGAGGTCGATCACTTCACACGTGGAAAGCCTCTCCTGAAGGTCTCTGATTCTTGTCTCAATGAGAGCCTGTTTTTCTTTGGCATACGTGTATTCTGCATTCTCTGAGAGATCTCCATGCCCCAGAGCTACCTCGATTTCTTTGATGACCGAAGGCCTCTCGGTGCGAATCATCCGATCAATTTCCTCTCTCAATTTTCTATGGCCTTCCACTGAAATGGGCCTCTTAGACTGACTCATAGGTCTTCCTCCCAACAATCATCTCACTACACACCAATACTAGCAACTGTACGTATTCATGGTCAATGGTAGAGAAATTGGTCTGGCGGAGCCAAGATGGTCGCATCTTGTGTCGATGTCGGCCCTACTAGGGCTCGGGTCTAATGTAGATGGGGGATTTCCAGCGTGACGTCGACCCGGATGGCACCTGTTCGATGATGAAAGAAACGCGTGGGAATACGAGAAAATTTTCATTCGAAGTTAGGAAACATAGGGGAAGAAAAGAACTCATATAATAAAGAACTTTAGACTTGTTGTTAAGTATACTGAAATTTATTCAAGATTAGTCCTGACCGTGTGGACAGGCCAGCGATTCCGTGTTAGAGATGTGTCGATGCAGCGATGTGGAAAGGAGGCAATAGTTGAATTCGCCGGATAAATCGATGCGCGATCTCCAGAATCCTTTTGCTCAGATGTATCAGCGAACTCAACCGGTCAAGAGGGGCGGATCTTTTTTCGGTGCTATCGGGCGTCTTGGCATCCTGGCGCTCCTCGGTCTTGCATTTGGCATGGCCGGTATGGCTGTTCAGGGTTATTTCTACTTTACTCGAAGCCTCCCAGGTATCGATAAGTTAAATAATTATTCGCCGCCCACCGTCACACGGTTTTTCGCTGACAGGGGTGAATTGTTGGCAGAGTTTGCCTATCAGAGAAGGTTTGTGGTTCCCATCGAGGAGATTCCCAAGACACTCCAAGACGCGTTTGTGTCTGCAGAAGATAAAAATTTCAGACGCCATGCAGGCGTGGACAAAGAAGCTATTCTCAGGGCCCTAAAGAAAAACCTCGTCTCTGGTTCCTTGAAAGAGGGTGCAAGTACCATCACTCAACAGGTAGCAAAGACCTTTTTGCTGACGCCGGAGAGAAAATTCACCAGAAAGATCAAAGAAGCCATCCTATCGACAAGAATTGAGGCATCTTTGTCCAAGGAGCAGATCCTTTATCTTTACTTAAATCAGATTTATCTGGGCAGTTCGGCCTACGGCGTTCAGGCTGCCGCGGACGTGTATTTCGGGAAAAGAGTCTCAGACCTGACGATAGCCGAATGCGCTATGCTGGCGGGCCTCGCTAAAGCCCCATCCATGAATTCTCCTCGTCGAAACCTTAAGAAGTCCATTGAGAGAAGAAGCTACGTGCTCAAGCGTATGCTTGAGGACGGGTACATAACGCCGGAGCAATATGACCAGGCCAATTCCGAAGAACCGCAGATTGCATCTGGTATCAACCCTTATGCTCGTATAGCCCCTGACTTTGTAGAGCATGTCAGACGGTATGTAGAGAACAAATACGGTGCTGATGCGCTGTATAAAGAAGGACTTCAGGTTTATACCACGGTGGATCTCTCCTTGACCAAGGCGGCACGAGAGTCTGTTGATGCAGGCCTTCGGGAATTGGATAAGCGTCAAGGATATCGCGGGCCAATCAAGACCCTGACGGCAGGAGGGGTTGCCGACTTTCTCCGGGAGAAGAGCGACCACATGGACCACCCCATTCGATTTGGGGATATCACAGAGGGCGTGGTAACTCAGATCGATCACGAAAACCTCTATATTAGACTGGGAGCATATGAGAAGGACGGCATCAAGAAGGAATATGTGGGACAAGTGAAGCTGGAACCGAATCCGAAATGGTGGGTCCGTGTCCCATACTTTCGTCCGGAAATGCGAACGAGGAATTTCGCATCCGGGGATCTCCCATTTCAGGTTGGAGATGTAGTTTTGGTGAGGCTCACTGATCCCAACGGTAAGCGAAGGGAACTATACATCAAGAAATATGGACAATCGGATCCGGAATTAAAGAATTACAAGCATTATAGTGAAGATATGGTGTCTTTATTCCCACTGGAGTTGGAGCAAGAGCCCATAGTTCAGGGGGCCCTGATGATGAGAGAGAACCGCACTGGTTACATTCGAGTCATCGTGGGCGGTCATAGCTTTAATGAATCCAAGTACAACAGAGCCGTACAAGCTCGCAGGCAGGCAGGATCCTCTTTTAAACCGGTCATCTACGCCGCCGCTCTGAATAAGGGATTTACATGTTCAGATATTATACTGGATTCACCGCTGGCCATTACCATTCCGGCTACAGGAGAAGTATGGAGGCCCAAGAACCATCGGGGCGGCTTCTCAGGTCCGGTAACTTTTCGGGAGGCCATCGTCAAATCCAGGAACATCCCTACCATCAAGATCTTGCAGCAAATAGGCATCGATTATGCCAAAGGCTATGCCAGGAAGCTGGGATATTCTTCCCCTCTTGTTGAAAACCTCACCCTGGCGTTGGGTTCCACTGGGGTGTCTCTCGAGGAACAGCTTAACGCGTATTCTGTGTTCCCCAATAAAGGTTACTACGTACCCGGAGTGTACGTAAAAAAGATCATTGATCGAAAAGGGAAGGTTCTCGAAGAGTATGATGCTCCCATGCTCTTGGATGATCCCTTCCCGACCGATCATGGAGACTTCAAGAGGGTGTCTCTGGAGGATCGGCAGACGAGGACTCCCGGCGAGATGTACGCGGCGACCTCCCTGCCCGCAAGACGGACAATTGACGAGGGGACGGCATACATTATGGCCACCTTGCTGCAGGGGGTCGTGTCTGACGGAACTGCCACCATCCTCAAGAGGATCGTAGGACGTCCGGACATTGCAGGCAAGACCGGCACCACTAATGAATACGTTGATGCGTGGTTCGTGGGCTTCAACCCAGATTATACGTGTGGCGTATGGGTCGGCTTTGATACAGAGATATCACTCGGCGAGGGAGAAACCGGCGGGAAGGCCGCTGCTCCCATTTGGGGTTATTTCATGAAGGAGGCTTTGAAAGACAAGCCGGTCCGGGAATTTATGCCCCCTGCCTCTGTGGAGTTTCGACGGGTGGACCCCCGGACCGGTCTTGTTACTGCGTCGGGAAGCGGCATTCAGGAAGTCTTTAAGGTTGGCCGCGTGCCTGCCGAGGCCGATCCCAAGTTTTTCAAAGGGGCCCGTTGGGACAATACCGGTTCAGACCTTGACCAGTTCTAAGTGAAAGAGCTTGGTCCCATTTCGTGATCCTCAGACCACCCGCAGTGTGAGGTTTTCCATGTAGCCGGGTGGTTTTCTGTTTCCTGTGACGCACATCCGGCATAAGGAGAAGATGTCTTATTACCGCCCCTCCGAGGACTGCCGGCACTCACGAATGACGGCGAGCACGGTTGACATCGGTCGAGAAGGCAGCATATCTTCAATAGATGTGATGTACGCACATTGAATGAAAAGCACATGTCCTCCCGACGCACGGGGGAACAGTTGTTCATTATGTCTCAGCCACGAGGTAATGAAGTTATGGTCGATGAAACAGACAAGAAGGACGATTTTTCAGAACAATTTGACCAAGGCGCCGAACCGGTTAGTCTGGCGGACGTTCCAGATGAGATGCCACTGTTGCCTGTACGGGACGTCGTCATCTATCCATACATGATCCTGCCGTTAATGGTTGGGCGAGACAAGTCCATCAAAGCTGTTGAGAAAGCGTTGGACAAAGACAGACTCATCTTTCTCGCTACCCAAAAATCATCAACCAAAGAAGATCCGGGTCCAGACGATATCTACAACGTTGGTACGGTCGCAATGGTGGTGAAAATGCTCCGTCTACCCGACGGCAGAGTAAAAATACTCGTACAGGGCGTTACTAAGGGACGTATTCTGGATTATCCGTCGTTAGGGGATTTCTTTGTTGTCAGAATAGAAAAGATTCAAGAACCCCATCTTGAGCCGGTAGGTTTGGAAATAGAGGCGTTGATGAGGTCTGTTAAGGAGAATTCAGAGAAGATTCTCCAACTTCGAGGCATCATATCACCGGATGCAGTAGCGATACTCGATTCCATAGAAGATCCTGGCCGACTAGCTGATCTTGTTTCATCCAATCTCAAACTCCGAGTCGAGGAATCACAGGCCATACTTGAGGTGATCGATCCCCTCAATCGGTTGCTCAAGGTCAACGAGTTGCTGTCCAAGGAACTCGAGTTGTCCGCAATGCAAGCCAAGATTCAAACCCAGGCAAAGGAAGAGATGGGTAAGACTCATCGAGAATATTTCCTGAGAGAGCAACTCAAGGCCATTCAGGGTGAGCTGGGCGAGATTGATGAAAAAACCAAGGAAATTGAGGAGTTTCGGGCCAAGATAGCCAAAGCACGGATCCCGAAGGATGTAGAGAAAGAGGCGGAAAAACAACTGAGCCGTTTATCTCAGATGCATCCGGATGCGGCTGAAGCGTCCATCATTAGAACATATCTGGATTGGATGGTGGAACTCCCATGGTCAAAGTCGACGAAGGATAGGCTCGATATTAGAAACGCAAAGAAAATACTGGACGAAGATCATTATGACCTTGAAAAGGTCAAGGACCGCATTCTCGAGTATCTTGGCGTAAGAAAGCTCAACAAGAATATGAAAGGGCCCATACTCTGCTTCGTCGGCCCTCCGGGAGTTGGGAAAACGTCCCTCGGGAAGTCAATAGCAAGGGCGTTGGGGAGGAACTTCACGAGGTTGTCTCTCGGTGGGGTGCGGGACGAGGCTGAAATACGTGGCCATCGCCGCACATATATCGGTGCCTTGCCGGGTAGAATCATTCAGGGGTTGAAGAATGCCGGCTCCAACAACCCCGTATTTATGCTGGATGAAATCGACAAAGTGGGTGCCGATTTCCGAGGTGATCCATCGGCAGCGCTGCTGGAGGTCCTGGATCCAGAACAAAACAACGCCTTCAGCGACCATTATCTCAATGTACCGTTCGACCTTTCCAAGGTCATGTTCATCACTACGGCGAATTTGGCGGACCCCATCATTCCTGCGCTTAAAGACCGAATGGAAATCATAGAACTGTCAGGATATGTTGATGAGGAAAAACTAAAGATCGCAAGAAGGTTTCTCATCCCGAGACAGATCAAGGAAAACGGTATCAGCGAAAAAGATATGGAGATAACAGACGAGGCAATTCTTGCAATCGTCAATCAATACACGAGAGAATCAGGTCTGCGGAATCTTGAGCGGGAGATAGCAAACCTTTGCAGGAAGATAGCACGCAAGATCGCTGAAGGTGAAAAGAAGATTCCCAAAATTACGGCAAAAAATCTCTCCAAGTTTCTTGGGGTTGCCAAGTATCTCCGTGACAACGAGAAGAGGACCGATGAGGTGGGTGTGGCCATCGGCCTTGCCTGGACCCCCTATGGAGGGGACGTGCTCCAGGTGGAGGCAACTCCGCTGGAGGGTAAAGGAAATCTGCTCCTTACAGGGCAACTCGGGGATGTCATGAAGGAGTCCGGTCAGGCGGCCATGTCATATTTTAGGTCGAGGGCGGCGCACTTTGGGATGAAGGAGAAATTCTATTTTACCAAGGACATACACGTTCACGTCCCCGCAGGCGCAATTCCGAAGGATGGGCCTTCTGCAGGCGTCACCATGGCCACGGCCATCGTCAGTGCACTTACGGGGATCCCTGTAAGGGCTGACGTTGCCATGACCGGTGAGATTACACTCAGGGGTAGAGTGCTACCCATAGGCGGACTCAGAGAAAAGGCTCTTGCAGCATTAAGGTCTCAAATATTCACGGTAATAGCTCCTGACCAAAATGAGAAAGATCTCGAAGAAATACCACCCTATATTCGTCGAAAGCTAGACTTCAAATTTGTTAAACACATGGACGAGGTGCTAAAGATTGCCCTTCGGAGTGATTCAGCTGAAAACAGTGAACGAGTACAGGAGTTGGGCAAGAACGCTGATCCACACCGAGATCAGGATCAGGTTGAAAGTCCGAAACGAGGTTCCAGCGTTTCTAAATCAAAGTCCAAGAGTGTTCGGCATTCCAGAGAGATCGTTGCGGGTAAATCCGTTTAGTATTACAGATAGAGTGCAATGAGTCTGCTTTTCCTGTGATGAAGGCAGGCTATCTGCACTTTTGGTAGTGTGCGGGGATGCCTCGGTAAAAGGCCATGACCACTCGGTTGGTATCTCGGGCTGCAACCCAATTCTGCACGCGGCCCGCCGTAGCAAAATCCATCAAGTT
The DNA here is from genome assembly GCA_030837305.1 of Thermodesulfobacteriota bacterium. GTDB lineage: Bacteria > Desulfobacterota > Desulfomonilia > Desulfomonilales > Desulfomonilaceae > JAUPKT01. The sequence goes on along the minus strand of JAUPKT010000259.1, from coordinate 6,690 downwards.
GCATTCTTCAATATTCCAAGAGCCTCCATGGCCGCGTCTCTCACGTCCTCGTTAGGATCATCCTTCAATCTCTCAAGATGAGGTATTGCCTTCGGTAGGCAGACTTTGCCAAGGAGTTCTGAGGTGTCTCCACGCAAGCCGTCGTCCCCGTGAGAAAGCAAGAGAATAAGGTCATCCACGATTTCGTCGAGAATGCGGGGATCTTGGCTCAAAGCCTCCTCCATGGCGACTAAAGCTCCCATTCTTTGAGAAAACACCGGGGAACAATAGAGAGGTAGTACGGCTCTTGCAGCCTTCTTCTTACATATCCACATGCCCGCGTCTTCGGCTCTGCCTGTGTTCATCATAGACTCGAGTATCTTTGTTATGAAGTTTGGGTCTCGAATACTCAATATTCCCGATGTCAACTCCTGGGAGTCGATATTACCCACCAACGTAAGCCCGTCATCTATCACGACGGTGGGTGTGGACTTGACCTTGTATCGCTCGGCCCAGTCTAGAAAATGAAGAGCGTCGATGACTCGCGGTCTCAAACGTGGGTTGTTGGCAGCAATGTTGAGTCATGTCCGCACCATAACGGGACAATGTGGGCAAGTGGGGGCGATAAAGATCAGGAGTTCCAAAGGATCAGATCTTTGAATGCCGTCCGGCTGCTCACCGTCACCAGAAAGAGGCTTTCCCGTAGAACCTAACCACGTGACGATGTCCAGGAATGGCTGAAACTCACTTCCTTCCGGAGCGGCATGGTAAAATATGGTTTCAAGATCGTCATTGAGCAATGCAAGGTAAGGCAAGAACGGGCCAGAGGATTCGCACTTCTCATCCAACCGTATTCGGTTCAAGGAGACCCCGTTTATCTGACAAGCAATATTCCAGAGGTTGTTCTCGAAGAATGATCCTGAATCAAGCCGGTGCATGACCATGGTAACCGGCACGGTGATACCGGCAGCTACCTCCTGCACCCGTTGGAGTTCTGTATCTGACAGCAAAATTATTTACCCTTGAATCCGATTATGGGCGAACGTACGTGCCGTCTCGTGTTTGTGACTCTGCCATGCTCACCGGTCGCATTTCAAATAATTCCTAGTTTGAGCCTGGAACTACCTGACGAACAACATAACCCGATCCCGGGGGAGGTCCAAATTGTTGAGGCTCTCCTCGCACCGGAGCAGGCATATAGCTCCAAAGATAACTGCCCAATGCCCCTAAACCGGTCGCGGCCATGGGGAATACGCCGTCGTTGGCGTTTTGTGCACCCTGTCCTTCATCTTTTCTCGGCTCCATGGAGTACACCGGCTGGCCGTAAATGTTCATGGGACCTTTGTAAGACATGTCGTACATGGGCTGTGGCTGATTTGGGTGTTCGCCTGGTTGGGACCACTGGCCAAATGAATTGACAGCACCGAAGATGAAAATAGCCACAATAAGCATCGCAAATCTTGTCATGTCGCTAGACCCCTCGCTCGTGTCTTTTCAAATCATATTTTACCATACCTAGCAGCAGAATGAGAAACATTTCTCATGACTAACACATACAATGTAACACCGTTTGAAAATGTGAAGTCCTTTCTATGACATTTCAAGGCACGGCAGATGTCCTCCTTATTTCATGTGAGGTTTGTTGCGTTGCCAACTTTCCTTATTGACAATATGCGTTGTTATCTGAAATAATAACGGAGATTTGTAGTACAAGGAGGTTGAATACATGAGGAATATGGATAAGTTGATTGTGTCCATTATGGTAGTTAGCTTGGTGCTCTCACCTTTGCTCGCATGGTCGGGGCCTAACGAGAAGGGTTATCTATCCAATGTTTCCGGACAGTTTTATCGGGGCGGCGTGACCGTATTGGAAAAAACCGAGGACGTCGTCAGTGGCGTGCTGAAAAGAACATTTGGTTTTTTCAACCCCTGTCTTGATCTCGTACGGGGATGCACCAACACCGTGCTTAGACCCATTGAAGGGCCGATCTCGTACGTGGAGAGCGTAACATTGGGAAGCAAGCCCAAACCAGTTGGGAAAATTCCAACTCCTAAGAAACCGGAAATTCCTAACAAGTGAGACATTGAAGTACTCTGATCACTGGGGGTCTTAAGGGAGGAACTCTTCACAGGACGACCTGATTGAGTGTTGCCTAAAGGGAGGGTGTATGATTAGGGGTATCATACTCGTGCTGGGGCTCGTGTTGTCTCAGTTCTCATCGAATACTGCCCATGCCGGGCCGCGACATAATCCAGATGCAGTATTGATCTGTTCACAGATTATAACCGAGTTGACAGAGGGGCGGCTCAGCCTACGGGAGGCGGAAGGCCTCAGCATGGCCATAGCACAGGCGGCCAACAAGCACTTCGGAACCGTCACCGCCGGAGACATGTGGCTTTTTATGGCCATTGCTCAAGTCGAAAGCGGCTTTCGAACCAACATCGTAAACTATCAGAATTGTCGAGGTATGTTTCAAATTCATGCTCCCTCGTGGGCATCCAAATTTGGGGTCAAATACGCCGATCTGCTCGATCCGGAGACCAATGCTGAAATCGGGATTCTGGTGTTAAAATACTATTTGGATCTGTACAAGAAAATTGTGCCGACTTTGAGCGCATACAATAGCGATCACCCGGGAGCTGCCATTGGATACGCCATGGCCGTCCTAAATACTCGCAAGAAGATTAAGAAACGATACGTGCAGATACACAACAACATAAAGCGCGCTCGCGCAATGTTGATTGACTAGCAGCACACCCTGTCTCCCCGTGGAACTCAGCGTCCCCTATCACTTTTGGCATCTGAATCTGCCTGTCTATTTTTAGCCACTTTGAACATGGCCTGGCGCAAGGGCGCGCTCGCCTAAGCGGCTCACAAAAATCTGAATTTCATGTGACTATCGGGGAGGGCCGTACAGGACCGGTCCGGCAAGAGAGCTGAATAGATCCCAAGGGTTAACCACTGACGGATTGTGATCCATGGGTATGAAAGGGTCATGGCCGGCGGGATAGCATGCTGAAGGCTGAGGCTCTGGAGGTGCAGTATACTGGGGCAAACAGCTCATGCACCCATTCACAAGGAGCATCATGCTCAACAAGATCAACAGAGCAAGTCGCCTTAAAGATCTTGACACGGACCTGACCACCCTTTCACGATTTAACTAGTTGATTATAACGGTTTCGAAGCCTTGAAGCAAGCCAAATTTGGGCCGACTTTCGGCTGGAAAGAACAGACCCGAAGCACGGCCTGAATGATAAACGAGTTACGACACGTGTTATGCCGACGCACAGTCCGTGACCTATCAGGTTCCAAGGAACTTGAAAGGCAGAGGCGTCGCACTTTGAAAGGGAAAATGTTGCAGAATCATGAGGGTGGAAGTGCCATGTGCCAACATTCTGCCCTCGTCATCGATAACCGTGGCCTCTCCAAGCCCCAAAGTCTTACCCAATTTTATGCTCCGCCCCTCTGCGATCATGGTTCCTTTGGATGCTGGAGCTAAGTAATTGATCTTGAGGTCCACCGTGGTCATCCCCGTATCCTCGTCCGCTTCCGAATACACTGCCCAAAAAGCCGCTGCATCGATTATGGACGAAAAAACGCCTCCGTGGACAACTCCAAAAGGTTGAAGATGCTTCAACCCGAGGTCTATGTGAAGGAGCGAACGCCCTATTTTAAGTTGGACAAGCTTCATAGAAAGGAGCTGAAAATAAGGGCACCCATTCACGCTTGCGCCAATCTGTTCTACGTATTCCGGATTCAACTCTCTCATAGGTACACTCCTGCGCAAGTTACCATACGGCCTCTCGGTATGACTTCGCCGGTTTCACTGACGCAGCGACTCGTTCAAAGCGGTTTCGAGGGGCTGTAAGTGACAAATCAATCTCAGTTTGTCTTCGGTGTCGCACCATCTGTAGCACAGATTCCCCAGCACTTTCCAGAACCGGTGTAACCGAACACATATGCCGACCAGTCGGCCTCAAATATGGTATACGAATCTTACGATCGAGATGTCCATAAAATCTGTCAGCCGGTATGCGTATCGTTTTTTCTCCCTGCTTCAAGTATAAATTCAGGGGGAAGGATTCTTGGAGGACCTCACCTATGGATGATAGGGACTTTGCAGGAAAGACTGAGGAATTGACTCCCGTCGAGTTTGCCCAGGACTACGTCACCCGCGTCATAAACCTGTTGGGAAGAATTGATCTGCTGGCCGTCGCTAACGTCATTGATCTTTTTCGTGAGGCTCGCGACAACGGCAACACAATATTCTTCCTCGGGAATGGAGGCAGCGCGGCTACATCAGAACACTTTGCCAATGATCTTGCAATGACTGCCTCGCCTCAGGGAGTGATCCCTTTCCGGGCCGTTAGTCTCGCTTCGAACGTGGCTCTTCTTTCTTGTATCGCCAATGATTTTGGATACGAAGAGGTATTTAGTCGCCAATTGAGGAATCTGTTGCGCACAGGTGACGTGGTGGTCGGAATATCCGCAAGCGGCAACTCTCTCAACGCGATAAAGGCTCTTGAATACGCAGCGAGCAATGGAGCCACTCCGGTGGCTATCGTGGGGTTCGATGGGGGCAGAATGAAACACATGGCCAAGCACGTCATTCACATAGAAAACCGCCCGGGTGACTACGGGCCGGTCGAAGATATACACATTGTCTTAGACCATTTAATTACTCAATATTTTGCAACTATTAGAACGCGAAAAACTTGATCCTGAATGGCGTGTGTCGATCGAATCGGGAGATTCCCTCTTCGCGTGCGGCTGCCACGGCACTCTCGAACTCACTGTCGGTGATGGCTCTTCCAAGCACCGGATGACCAACAGCCTGTCCGCATGGTCTATATTGATCCATGACGTTTACATACGTGTTCTTTGATATCCTCTGGGCCAAAAAGCCCATGGCTTCTCGAGTGCCGGCTGCGTCGCCGGGCATAACCAGGTGACGGACTAAGAGTCCTCTTATGGCCAATCCCGCCGAGTCAATTTCCAGGTGTCCCACTTGTTGATGCATCTCGGCAATGGCCCCTTTGGCAACGTCGGGATAATCAGGCGCATTGAGGATATCCCCGCTTATTTCCGGATCCATGCACTTGAGGTCCGGCATGTATATGTCGATTATTCCCTTCAACAGTTCCAAGGTTGCTACCGAGTCATAGGCGCTTGAATTATAAACCAGTGGCACTTTCAATCCCCTGATGGCCGACCATTCAACCGCTGCCAATATTTGGGGTACGACATGGGAGGGCGTTACAAAATTGATGTTATGACATCCGGATTTCTGTAAAAACAACATTATGGATCCGAGTTCTTCAGTGGCCATCTCGTCCCCTGCCATGCGGTGGCTGATTTCGTAATTCTGGCAAAAGACACACTTCAGATTGCACGAAGCGAAGAAAATGGTTCCGGAACCTTTCTCCCCTACGAGTGGTGATTCCTCACCAAAATGAGGATTTGCGGAAGCCACTGTTGCAAGGCTGCCCGTCTCACAGAAACCTCTCTCATGTTCAAGACGGTTGACTCCGCATTTCCGCGGGCACAGATTGCAACGGCCCAACCTTTCCTGGGCCTGTTGAACTCTTTGCCTAAGAATCCCCCGTTCTAGTGCTCTCAAGTAGGAAGGGCCGGACATAACAGCCCCCTGTTGTGACCTCAAGGCATTTGCTTTTTGTGGCTCAGCATACTTTCATGAGTGACCGGTGTATTTCACGACTACGAGCATCCGCTCGTGGCGCCACAGTTGAGACACTTGTAGCATGAGCCGTTGCGGACCATAATGGCTCCGCAGTCATGGCAGGAAGGAGCATCCGACTGCGGATTAAACGAATGACCCAAATCGGAAGAGCCGAGGACATAATTTACACTACTGTAGCCGTCTGGCTCGTTGGAGAGACCAGGTTGGGTGCCTGTGAGACCGGCGGCTTCTTGTTGCTGTTTCGTGAGAAAACGTGTCCCCAAATATCGAAAGATGTAATCCGTAAGTGATTTGGCAAAAGGAATCTTGGGATTGCTTGTCATGCCTGACGGCTCGAACCGTACGTGACTGAATTTGTTTACCAGGGCCTCTAGGGGCACGCCGTACTGCAGCGCAATCGAAGTCAGAGTGGCGATGGTGTCCATCAACCCCGAGACAGTGCTCCCTTCCTTGGCCATTCGTATGAAGATTTCCCCGATGTTCCCGTCTTCGTAGAAGCCTGTGTGAATATAACCTTTTTGCCCCGCTATCTCGAACTTATGCCTTACACTCGCGCAATCCACCGGCAGTCTCTTGCGCGTCGGGCCTTGGGATTGTTGTTCCGTGGTATGCATAACACTAAGGGGTTGCGCGGCCTTACAGCCGTCTCGGTAAACAGAAACGGATTTGAGATCCATTTTCCAGGCTGAGAGAAAGAGGTCCTCGATCTCTTCCACCGTGGTGTCACTTGGTAGGTTGATGGTCTTGGAGATACCTCCGGAAAGGAAGGGCTGAACTGCGGCCATCATTTTCAAATGACCGTATGGAGATATGCAGCGTGTCCCAGTGGCTGGTCGCAACGCGCAGTCAAAAACAGGCAGATCCTCGGATCGTAGCTCCGGAATGCTTTCAATAGTGCCCTGATGTTCAAGTACCTGAAGAATGTGAGCTACATCAGTGCTTGTATATCCGAGGGTTTCGAGGGACTTCCGAACAGATCCGTTCACTATCTTAAGGGTTCCTCCTCCCG
>JAUPKT010000258.1 GCA_030837305.1 Thermodesulfobacteriota bacterium | reverse complement strand
CGAATGTGTTCTTCCGACCGGAAGAGATTCATTGTGCTTCAGGCATATGGGATGTCGTCGAACCACTTCCAGAAAGGGACAGCCACATAAGCAGTCAGGCCTTCCGGTTCGACGTGAAGAAGAACCCCATCGCGAATCTCCACACGAATAGGAAGCCCACAATCAAGACATGGACAATCTACACGGACCGTTTTCCCTGGAAAGAGCCAGCAGACCGCCAGCGACTCAAATCCTCACTGCCCGAACCACTTCTGTTGTCCATCCACGCTAATCCTGTATTGGGTGGGCAAGTTGTTGAAGGGTGCGAAAGAGGCTATCAAGGTGGTGTTCGGGAACAGCCACCCAGGAACTCCCGCTGAAAAAAGCTTGTGGACGGCCTGCCGCCCTTCTTCCATGGATAGCCCCAACTGCTGAGCGATTTCCGTATAATGCGGAGCCTGCCCAGTTTCCACCATCTGTCGCATGATGATTTCGAACGTTTTGTCCAACATAGCCGCATCGCTCATGGTATCTGCCTCCTTGGAATTCGACGCTGCTCGTTAGCTGCGTGGCACCTTTCTGTTCTGGCCCGCTGAGAGATCAGAACAATTCACGAGTATTGTTTGATTCCCAACTAAAGGAAACGATTTCCGGATGGCATGTTACAGAAATGGCTTCGCGTGTGAATGATATATATATTCCTTGTCCACTGATTCACCAGCCTTCGCCAGGTCTCCGTTGGTCCGGCAGAGTCCTCTGCAAACACTGACCGAAAACATGGACCAGCCTCTTGATGGCAGGTATTTGTTTAGGGGTTCCTGTTTACCTGCTTGAGTTCTTCGGGAGTGCGGCATATCTGCTCACCTTGTATGGACTCGACGTTCTTGAGAACGGAGAATCCAAATTTTTCGCTGAAAACTGTCTCTCCCCATACTACGTCTTCCACGACCTGATGATCCGCACCCCTCATGATCTTCCAACCCTCCGGAGTCGGCCAGGCCAGAGGTTCTCGCTCAACCGCTTTAATGATGGCTTCTGCATCCGTAGAGCCTGCACGCTCTGCCGCAGCTTTCAGGAAATACACGCCGGCATACGTTTCTTCAGCCATGTAGTCTGGATACTCCTTATATTTCTCGAAGTAACGCCGGACGAACTCCTTGTTCTCTACCGAGTCTGGAGTTGTGAAAAAATACCTGGAAGCCATGAACAGACCGTCTGGTGTTTCTTTTCCTAGTGGGACGAGGGTTTCAAGCGCAGCTCCTACGGGAAAAGCAAACTTAATCTTATCGAACAGCTTGGCTTGCTTTGCCTGTCGGATGAAGTTCACGGCATCTTGTCCCCACAACGGGCACCACACGCCATCCGGCTTGGCTTTCAATATCTCCTCTATATGAGCTGAATAGTCCCCTGCCATCAACTTCGGAAATGTTTCCCCTACGATTTCTATATCTGGTTTCAATTCTTTTAGTTTTTCCTTGAATAAGCCCCAGGATTCGTGTCCATAGTTGTAGTCCGGCGCTATACACATCCATCGTTTGCAGGGTTTTGAAGCCATGAAATAAGCCCCCGCCCGGGAATGCATCATCACGTTGCTCAGTGTGCTAAAAAGGTAAGGGTTAAACTTCGCTCCCGTCAGAACATGCGTCGCTGCCTGGGTGATTACGAGGATCTTCTTATGCTTTCGCGCAACTTCGGATAGAGAGAGTGCTACCCCACTGGAGGTAGGCCCCATAAGAAAATCTACCTTGTCCTCATTGACAAACTTCTCGGCGAGGTCAACGGCAACCTCGGACTTCAGTTTGGTGTCCCCAAAAACGAACTCGAGTTTTCTCCCGAGGATTCCGCCTGCAGCGTTAATCTCTTCCACAGCCATGGTTATTGACCGTTGGCCATTGATTCCGTATCCACCCAAGGGACCGGAACTGATGAACATCGCGCCCAGCTTAATCGGTTTCTGATCCGCTTGCGCCGTACCCAAGACTGCGATCATGAGGAACAGAAATGCGCCAATCGCCAGTAGTCTCCGCATCGTTCATTCCCTCCTTTTTAAGGTTAACTCCCCCTGTGTCCTTGGCTATCCTTATCTAGGATTCCCCCCACATTGTGTGCAGCCGTTCACGTTACTTTGTCAATCAGAAATATGACTGTCCATAGAGCCTCTTGCAAAAGTCCTTGAGTCTTGACCGTCGGTTCGAGTCGTAAGACCCTCTTGGGGTATTTTGGGGGAATCAACCAATCATTTTGAGCCCTATCATCCGCATACGCTTCATGCCGCCGCCCATGGAACTCACGGAGCTTCCGATGAACATGCATAGCACCAAAATGATCTCTGCAAGTCCCGGCCACATCTCAAAATCAGCGGTGGCATATCCCGTGGTAGTCATGATAGATGCAAACTGAAAGGAGGAATGCCTTAACGTCTTCCCGAAAGACTCATATGCAGCACCGTAGAGATTGACGGTGCTTACGATCGAGAAAGCGACGAAAACACCGAGATAGAACCTGAATTCCGGATCTCGCCGCATAACCAGCGGGCTTCCCCGAACGAGCTGAATATGTAGCGCAAAATTTGCTCCGCCGATCAGCATGAACACGGTCACCGCCGTATCGATGTAAACGCTGTTGTGGTATCCTATAGACGCGTTTTTCGTGGGGAGGCCTCCTGTGCCCAAAGTACCAAAGGTGTGACAAAGTGAGTCCGGTAAATCCATTCCACCGACAAGCAGCAAAACTGTTTCGCGGACTGTTAGGAAAAGGTAGACTTTCCACAGGATCATGCCTGTATCTTTTAGCCGGGTTTTGCGCCTGTCTCCAGGTTAAGTTGTCCCCGAAGAGCAAAGGGAAGAAGTATACAGCTTTTTAAATAGGGTCTCAACAACAATGGAAGTGGTTAAACTTACACTGGCTTTTGCCCCGTGGCTCGCGTTTTGGTTTATATCAGGACCTTCCATGCTTAGGCTGAAAATTGCGATTTTGGTTGCGGCAGCTCTGGTAATTGTCATGGCTGTTACCAAATTGCATAGGGGAGCAATTCTTTGGGCGGGGTACGTATTCTTTTCGTTTGCTCTAATCTCAGTTGTCTGGCTTGAGAACATGT